>SKGZ01000125.1 GCA_007117175.1 Bacteriovoracales bacterium
GGTGGAGCTATGGCCTATCCTTTTCTCAAGGCCAAAGGGATCAAAGTGGGCAAATCACTTTGCCAAGACGAAGATGTGGCGTTGGCCCAAAAACTTTTAAAAGAAGACAGAGGAAATAAAATTGTTTTTCCGCTGGACCACATCTGTGCTGATAGTCCTCAAGCTAGCGCTCAAAAATGTTCACAGGACATTCCCGATTCACTGGCTGGTTTTGATATTGGTGAAAAGACCATTGCTCACTACAAAGAAATCTTACAAAAGGCAAAAACTGTTTTTTGGAACGGCCCCATGGGTTATTTTGAATCAGAGCAATTTGCAACTGGTACTCATGCAATGGCAGCCATTTTAGCAGAACTTAAAAAGACCTTTACTGTGGTAGGGGGCGGCGACTCAGTTCGGGCCGTTCATCAATCAGGCTTTTCTAGTCAAATCGATCATATCTCAACTGGAGGTGGAGCTAGCTTAAAATTTATTGAAAGCGGTGAACTGGTGGCTATTAACGCTCTTAAATTTGGAGTACAATTGTGAAAACTCGCTATAGCTTGGGCAATTGGAAAATGAATCACTTCAAAAAAGATGTGCTTCACTTTATAGACAATTTTAAACCGCAAAGTCACTGCCACGTGCAAATTGGCATTGCCCCTCAATTGCAGCACGCCCATTACTTTCAAAACAGAGAGATCTGGTTGGGAGCTCAAAATTGCTCACAGTATGACAGTGGAGCCTATACAGGAGAAGCCAGTGCCTGTTCCTTAGCCGCAGAAGGTTTTCATTTTTGTTTAATCGGCCACTCTGAGCGCAGACAATACTTTCAAGAAACCAATGAAATATGCCTAGAAAAAATAAAGGCCACTCAAAGAGCCGGTCTTTACTCGGTGTACTGCATCGGTGAGAGCCTTGAGCAATACCAAGCGGGGCAAACCCAAGAAATTCTCAAAGAACAAATAAAGTCAGGACTTGATGGTGAACTTGATTTTACCAAGCTACTGATTGCCTATGAACCTATTTGGGCCATTGGGACAGGCAAAGTCCCAAGTCTTGAAACCATTGAACAAACTCTTAAATTTATTCAAAATTGCACAGAGCAAGATTTTCAACAACAAGTTCCCACTCTCTACGGAGGAAGTGTTTCCAGTCAAAACATCCAGAGCTTGAGTGAAATCGCTTGTCTGAATGGGGTGTTAGTGGGGGGGGCTAGCTTGAAAGCGGAAGAGTTTAGCTCTATTTGCAGCGCATTATAAACCATCGATAATTTCATATGGTCGGTTGCGTATTTTTTTGCTAAGTTGATTACCAAAAAAGGATAGAAGGATATGTTTACTACACTCTTAACCATTCACATTATTGTTTGTGTTCTTTTAACCATCGTTGTGCTTTTACAATTTGGCAAGGGAGCTGAAGCAGGATCAATGCTGGGAACAGCTGGTTCTTCCCAAAATATTTTCACTAGTTCCGCTAAGGG
This sequence comes from Bacteriovoracales bacterium, assembly GCA_007117175.1. Lineage (GTDB taxonomy): Bacteria > Bdellovibrionota > Bacteriovoracia > Bacteriovoracales > Bacteriovoracaceae > SKGZ01. The sequence goes on from SKGZ01000125.1 coordinate 1,463, forward strand.
AAATATCTTAACCAAGTTCACCACCGTCTTGGCCTTAACCTTTTTTGCCACCTCAATTTCTCTCACCATTATTAAATCTAATGAGTATGATGCTTCTGTTTTTGATGATGAAGTGGCACCCGTTAGCCTAGAAGATGATGTGATTCCCCCTCTGGAAGAAGATGCTGCTGAAGAAGTAGAAGGCCAAGAGTAGGGAATGCTTGCCGGTGAACTTTTCTGAAATCATCAGCACAGAGTTTTCCGCACTAAGCTCTCTTTATTTTAACAGTGCTTACTTTGGTCCTTCTCCCCAAAGAAGTCGAAAAAAATTAGACCTAGTTCTCAAAAAAGAGTTTGATCCCAGTTTTTATCCCTATGAGAACTGGATTCACAAAGCAGAAGAATTAAGAGGTCTATTAGCCCAATTACTCGATTGCTCCGCTGACTGCATTGCACACGGCAGCTCCTCTAGTGATAATATTTCATTACTCAGTCACTTTCTTCCTCTTAATGCTGATGATGAAGTTATCATTTTTGAAGGAGAGTACCCCAGCAACGTGCTGCCTTGGTTGGTGGCTGCTGAAAATAGAAAAATTAAGGTGACTCAACTTCCCCCCGCTCAATCCGACCTGCAATGGTTTAAAGACCACTTACCTAGCAAAGCAAAAGTGGTGAATCTTTCTCACATTGCCTTTGACTCTGGTCGAAAAATGAATCTCAAAGAAATTGGTTCCTACCTCAAACAACGTGGCATCTACTTCGTGGTCGACTGTACTCAATCACTAGGGGCCATGCCTATTCAGAAGGATGAATTAGAATTCATAGATTTTCTGACCTGCTCAACCTATAAATGGTTACTTGGGCCTTACGGACATAGCTTCTTTTATATCACTGAAGAATTACAAAAAATGATTCCTCGCATGAGTGGCAATTGGATTGTGAGCAAGGGTGTGGAAAACGTTAATGAACTGACCCATTACCATCTGGAGACACTTCCTGGTGCTCGCAAGTACGATCGTGGTCAGGGTCCTAATATGGTGAACCTCTCTATGCTGGCCGGATCACTTGAGTTACTTTTAGAGCTGGGTTTAGAGAAAATATGGCAACACAATCAAAAATTAACTGAATTTTTTAAGGAAAATTACAATAGCAATCAATATGAATTGCTCACTCCAGTGGATAATCACGGATCAATCCTCTCATTAAAAACAGAAAATCCTTTTGAACTGAGCGAAAAGCTTAAAAATCACAATATAGACGTGAGCATTCGCGAGAGTAAAATTCGCCTCTCCTTTCACCTCTTTAATAATCTTTCCCAAGTGGAAAAACTACTTAGCGTCCTTTAACCCTATTTCATTTAAACGCTGTAAAAGAAACTGGTGAGAATTAATTGGCGGATACTTTTCACCTTCCCCGCGACAAGAGGGAATACACTCTAAAGTCACATCTGGATTAGGGTGCACAAAGAACGGCATAGAAAAACGAGCAGAACCAGCATCTTCAGGGTTCACCACACGATGAGTGGTTGCCGGAATCACCCCATTGGTGATTCTTTGCAACATATCCCCAGAATCAACGACCAATTGCCCTTCCTTAGTCTCCACTGGCAACCATTTGCCATCGCGATCTAACAGCTCTAGGCCAGAAGAGGTGGCACCCATCAAAATTGTGATTAAATTAATATCCTCATGGGCCGCAGAACGGACCGCACCGGGAATAGCCACTTTGCCTAAAGGGGGATAATAAATTGGCCTTAAAATAGAGTTTCCTTCATCAATTCTCTTGGCAAAGTAATCTTGCGGTAAATCCAAACCAAGGCCAATTGCCTCTAATAAATATAAACTGGTTTGATGAAGATTTTCAAAAAGTAAGCTTAAAGTTTTCTCAAAGCCTTCAACTTCTTCAGGCCAAATATTATTAGGATAAAAATCAGCAAAGCGATGACCTGCTGGCACCTCTCGCCCTACGTGCCAAAATTCCTTTAAGTCCGGAGTTTCAGTGTACTTAGCATGCTCCACGCCAAAAGCAGTGTAGCCTCGCTGACCGCCCCCCTTAGGACAGACATACTTCATTTTGGTTTCAGTCGGCAGGTGAAAAAATTTCTCAACCAGCTGATAAGACTTCTTAATCAACTCATCGGTAATGGTATGATCCACCAGAATAATAAATCCGTAGTCTTTAAGGCCGAGCATCAGCTGATCGACAAATTGCTTTTTCTCTTGCTGATTGCCATTAACATAACTGAGCAAACTAAGTTCTGGGACTTGACGCATAGTGAATTCTCCTGAAAAAATCCACTTCCACTATACCCCTTTCGCCGCCAAAAAGAAAGGGCTAGCGACAGTCTCGATAACGCTTAATAGCCACATTAGGGCTTCTGCGCACCTGAGGACCTAAAATTTGCGCTGCAGTGATCAGGTTTTGCGCAATCACTTCAATCATGCAATCAAATTCTCTACTACCACACTGAACAGCAAGGTAAATATTGTCCTCTGAAGAGGAAGCAAATTGCACAAGGTTTTGCGCCAAGTACTCACTAGCCTGGGTGATCACCTGCAATTGGGAGACACTTTTACCTTTTTCCGGATACTCTAATTTCTCTAGAGATTGCCTACCATCAACAGTTGCCGACAGAGCTCTGCCAGACAAATCACTGATGGCATTGATCATCACAGGCAAGCTTGCCTCTTTCTTGGCCTTGTCATAGGCCTTCACCTCAGTTTCCTTATGCCCAGCGGCCCAGCGAACTATGGTTTGATATAGATTTCCCACCTCTTTTAAACGACAGTGATGAATGGCCAATAAATCAATCAACTCTTCCTCAACTCTACTATCATCGCCAGGTGTGTTTTGATCTTCATTCTCATTTTGCTGCTGTCCAGATTGACTATTGCCAGCTCGATTTTGTGCTTCTTGCTCCATCACATTTGCTGGAATTTCATGAATGCGAGAACTACTGCCTCCACAAGCTGATAAAACTAAAAGTGTAACCAATGCGATATAAGCCTTCATCACTTCTCCTTTTTTTTTGCATTCTAACCGATTTCAGCCTTTGGCAACAGCAGCCTTGAACAAATTACAAACACTCACTAGATTTTGACCATCAGACGCGTTAAATTAATGAAAATGAAGAAAATCCTACAAATGATTGCACTCAGCCTCACCATCGGAGCTCTCTCAGCTTTAAGCTCAGCAGTCTTTCTCACTTCCCTTAATTGGGTTCGCTCCTTACAGACCCTCAACCAATGGAGCTATTTTTTTCTTCCATTAGGAGGTGTGCTGACTCTGGCCCTCTATCAAATGAGCAATGAATCTGCCAGAGGTAATAATCTTATTCTCGATCGCATTTATCACAAAGGAGCGATCCTACCCTGGTTGATGGCACCGCTGGTTTTCCTAGGCACTCTGATCACTCACCTGCTAGGTGGTTCTGCCGGCCGAGAGAGCACTGCGGTACAAATGAGTGCCGGGCTAACAGATCAATTGCAACGTTGGATAAAACTAGATGCCGGACAAAGACAATCGCTACTCACTGCAGGCATCGGAGCTGGATTTGCCACCGCTATTGGCACACCGCTAGCTGGAGTGATTTTTTCAGTGGAAGTTCTGAGAGCCAAAGGGTTTCAATTTATTGGCTTTCCCCAGTCTGTCATTGCCTGTTTTAGCGGCTACTACATTTTAGACTTTTTAAATTTTGAGCACTACCACTACCCAAGTTTTGAGCTAGATCATCAGCTTTTCTGGTTTTTGCCCTTAATCATTGCCGCTTTTTGCTTTGGTTTATTGGCACTGCTTTTTTGCACTCTCACTCAAAAAATAAAAAAACTACTCGATACTCATTTTTCTATTTATTGGCACCCCATCATTGCCGGTGTCATTCTCATACTCATCTACAGTCTCATCCCCAGCTCCCAACAAGCACAGGGACTAGGACTCAGTACCATCAAGGCCTCTTTTTCATCTGACATGCCATGGTGGCAATCAGTAGAAAAACTATTGCTCACATCTATCACTATTGCTGGAGGTTTTAAAGGAGGAGAATTCACCCCCTTGGTCTATATTGGTAGCACTGCTGGCAGTTTTCTAAGCACACTTCTACCACTGCCTAAGGCTCTTTTATGTTCAGCGGGCTTTGCCGCAGTCTTTGCAGCCGCCTCTCGCACCCCGCTGGCCTGCGCTATTATGTGTGCGGAGATCTTTGGCGCAGAGCTCTTCCCCTACGCTCTATTCACCTGCTTTCTCAGCTACCTCTTTTGCCTAAAGCACGGACTCTACCAGCAACGTTAAGAATGTTGATCAATTTATCAAAGACGATATTCAAACATGGCGGAATCTTAGCTCTCGCGCCACTGCCATGGAGCGCTATCGCAGAGAAATGATTGCCAAGCTAGAAAAGTGTGTAGATTAACTCACCTGTAGCTTTACGCTTTTTAATTTTAAATCATTTGAGTTCTTCTACAAAAATCAGCAAAGCCAATCATGGTAATTTGATCACTGATTTGCTTTTCAGGGCCATTAAAGTCAACTTGAAAAAAATATGGAATATTCGTACGCTTTGCAAAGTAAGCAATATGAGGTGAAATAGTTTTATTTTTAAACTTTGATTCGACAGCAAATAGTGGCTTTTTATTTTTTATCACAACAAAATCTACCTCTCTTTTATCTGTGTCTCTGATATAGCGTAATTCCATTTTCTCACCATTATAATCTTGATGGTAATGGCAATATTTTAAAAGTTGACTGGCAATCATATTTTCAAAACGAATTGATTGATCCTCAATTTGACTCCAGTCCCATAAGTAAAGTTTTTGCTCTTTCTTGACTGCTCTGATCCGAGCAGCCCCGAAGGGTGCAATTTGAAAGCTGTAATAAAGGGAATCAAGAGCGGCTACCCATTTTTGAGCGGTTTTAGGATCTATATTTAAATCCTCTGCTAGTGATCGATAGGACAAGGGAGAGCCAACTCTATTAGGTAGTTCTTCCGCTAAGAGTTCCATTTTATCCAAATCCTTAATATTTTCTAAATCTCTAATATCTGAGTGAACTAACTTACTCACTCTTGAAATATGCCATCGCTTTAACTCTCTCAAATTTCGTGTTAGCAATGGTTCAGGAAAACCACCGAATCGAAAAAGATCATTTAACTTTTTTTGTCCATAACCATACTCCGGCAGTGAGAATGGATGCAAGCGATAGTAGTAATAACGTCCAAGCAAGGAATCTCCCGCTTTTCTTAAGTGATTTAGTCTTGCTGAGCCAGTGATTAAAAATTGATGCGTCTGCTTCAATGTATCATATAATCCCTTAACGAAGTTTCTCCACATTTTAAATTTATGAATCTCATCTAGGACTATTAATTTTTGATTTTTCGGCCATTGTCTAGCTCTTATCTTTCTGCGATCAATATCAGAATCCCAATTCAAATAACCTGGATGATTATCTTTGTAATTTTTGAGTAATGATTGAGCTAAAGTTGTCTTACCAACCTGCCTAGGCCCTCCCAGAAATACCATTTTTTTCTGCAGGTCCTGCAAAATTAATGATCTTAATGATCTTATTGGTAATTTGGACATTAATCCATTTTACTCATGAGTATTGTGGAGTCAACTCTAAAATGATCAGTAATTTGAATACTAATCCACCACCACGCGCTCGATATCTAAGGGCAGACGAGCTAGTACTTCATAATTAAGTTGCTCAGAAAAATTGGCAAAGGATGAAACGCTGACCTCTGCTTGGCCAGATTGTCCAATTAAAATCACATCATCCCCCACTTGCACATCTGGAATATGAGTAACATCCACTGTGATCGCATTCATATTGACAGTGCCAATCACTTGAGTGCGCACCCCACGTATGATCACTCGGCCACTATTGCTAAGCCCTCGAGCAAAGCCATTGGAATAGCCTACCCCTACTACTGCAAGCTTTTTATTCTCACTGGTCAAGTAGGACATACCATAGCCAACATACTCTCCTCTTTTCACTTCTTTTAAACTCATCACCCGCGAGCGCCATGATAAAACTTTTTGCAATGGATTCTGCTCATTTTTTCTCTGAGTTATATAGCGAATAAAGGTTTCTTCTGAGGGCCAAAAACCATATTGAATAATTCCAATACGAACCAAATCTTGTCGTGTTTTAGGAAAGCGAATAGCAGCTGCGGAACAAGCACTGTGAACCATTTGTGGTGGATACCCCAGTGTCTGGCAAAGATTTTGCGCTTTTTGAAATTTCTTAATCTGCATGCCAATTCTGGTATGATTAGCAATACTCTCTGCTCCGGCGTAATGAGTACACAGGCCCTTGAAGACAAGATACTTTTTATGTCGTTGCAAGAATTCAATGGCTTCAGTCCAATCGGCTTGCTCAAAACCAAGGCGATTCATTCCCGTTTCAACTTCCAAGTGAATGTAGGCCTTCTTATTTAAACTTTTTGCCACCTTTAAAGCTCGCTCTAAGCGATAAAAGTCAAAAACATAGAACTCTACTTGGTGAGTAATCACCCACTCTAAATGCTCATCGGGAATGTCTCCTATGATCATTAAATCAAAGCTTCTCTTTCCTTTCATTTGTGAAAGGATTTGATACGCCTCAAAAGATGAAAAAACTGAGAAATGATCAATTTGATTCTCAAGTAATAGTTCTACGTATTTTCCAAAGCCGTGGCCATAGGCATTTCCCTTGAGTATGCATGACATTCGAGTATCTTTACAGATTGATTTTCGAATAAACTCAATATTATTTTGAACAGCACTGCGACTGAGTTCTATAATAGTAGGACTGTGCATAGCCAATATGGTAATAGCGGCTGAACTTAAAGGCAAATTGGTGAGATATAAGGAACGACACCCTGAGTATTTAACATATCGGGAGTTGAATACGTTTGACTGACAGTTGAGCGAATGGGAAGTCCCATCTCTACCCTTAACTGATTTTCAAATGCCACAGCTCGATACTCAGCAATGGGATTCGCTTGTAGTTGGGTGCTGCGAATAAACATACCTAATTCAAGCAATCCTCGCTGTGATTCCAGTGCATGAAATAATTCATGAGCTAAGACGATAGCTGAACTCACTTGATGGGCCTTGCCTTTTTTTCCAATGGACTGAACCATAGTACCTGGAGAGTAACGAACCTCTCCTCCCGATCCAATCTGATCAAAATACAAACCTTGGACCAGCAACTGACTTATTTTAAAAATAAAAGCTGCTTGAGCGTTATGCATTCCCATATTTCGAGTCTCCCCAATTTTTCTAGGAAGAAACATGGCAGGGGAGCCAGTGAAGCCATTGATAAAGATAGGGTAAGGGGATTTAAGAATCGCTGATATGAGTTTTTGACCAGAGGGGGTTTTAAGAATCGCATTCAAATCATTACGGATCTGTCGAAGTTGATAATTTCCAATTCTTCTTCTAGACATTAAATCAGAATAGAGTATTTTTCTTTGTCTTTGATCATAAATGATTAAATTATCCTTGCCTTGAGGCAGGCCCTCCATGGAAAAGAAATCTCGTCCCTGCCAAAAATCACAGCGTAAATAACGCAACCAGTCATCGTTTTTCACCATTTTTTTCAGCTGTTTTTGAGTTTTCAATGGCCCCTGGGTAAAATGAAAAAATTCTGCTTGCTTTCTGAGGTCGTGAGCTAAGGCATAACATACTGTAATTAAAGTAAAAACTAAAAGTCTGAGCATCATCTAGTTGATATAGCTCATTTTCGCTTTGCGCATCAATAAAAATAAAAATAAATTTTTTATATTGCCAAACCGTGAAAAAATTAGTCATATCCTGTTTAGCACTCAACAAATAACAGGGAGTAGGTGTGAAAGTTTTACTGATCATGCAATTTTTTCTTACTGAACTTGTTTTAGCTCAACATTTTTCTAACTACCGAGCATTGGAAAGCAGTAGCTCTCGCGGGCAAGGGGGAAGAGCACTTAATGTTTTCCCCAGCGATGAAGTCGAACCATTTGACCCTATTAATCGCCAGTATTACCAAAAGGTCGCAGTGGGGCAAACTTTTCGCTCTAATAATCCTTGGTCAGGATACACCCATTGGCGTTACATCACTGTTTATAATGTCACCGAAGGAGTTGAGCGCATCAGGAAAATGCCTTTTTACAAAGAAGACTGTCACGATCGGGCCATTGTGATGGCCACTTGGGAAGAATCCTATCATATCAATGTCACACTCACTGCTGCGGCTAATGCCACAGTTTTAGGGATCGGAGTGAATGTCAGCGCCTCCGTGCAACATGGTGTACGATTTGCCGCCAGAAGAAATATTATGGGAACGGCCGGAATTGCTGCTATTCATTATCCCTATAAGTTTTCTGAGACATGGGAAGGGGTGACCTGGAAACAAACCTATGATCAGCGCACCGGAACTGTTTCTTATGTTGAGAATAGTAGCGTCTACCCCAAGAAGTTTTATCTCAACAACCAAAACCCTGGCTTTATTGTGAAAAGAGTCATCACTAAGGTTTGCGATGAAGAGGGCAATGAAGCTAAACCAAGTGATCAAGAAAGAATTCTACAGGGGATGGGGCTTTAATTAAAGTTCAACTAAAGTCTCTCGATCACCATTGATAGTCCTTCTCCACCGCCAATGCAAAGTGAGGCCATCCCAAGTCTACTTTGTGTTTGCTTCATAGCATTCATTAAGGTCACGACTATGCGAGCACCAGAACAACCAATGGGGTGACCTAAGCTAATTGCTCCCCCATAAATATTTACTTTTTCTGCAGGTAACTCTAGCTGCTGAATGGCCGTCATGGTCACCACTGCAAAAGCTTCATTAATTTCAAATAAGTCGATCTGATTGAGAGCAACTCCGGCATGCTCACAAGCTTTTTTCATAGACTCTACTGGTGCGGTACTAAACCATGTAGGATTTTGCGCCCATTTCCCCCAACCGCGAATGCGAAATTCAGCTCGATCGCGAAATTCTTCGCCTGCTAAGATCAATGCCGCTGCACCATCGTTAATGGTAGAGGCATTAGCCGCAGTAATCGTTCCATCTTTAATAAAGGCTGGACGCAATTGTGGCGTCTTTTCAAAGTTAGCCTTGCCTGGCCCCTCATCTTGGCTGATTACTGAATCACCCTTACGAGTTTTGATTGTCACTGGGTTAATTTCTTGAGCAAAAATTTGATCACTGATGGCCTTTTGGGCCTTGCGAAATGAGTTCATACTAAATTCATCTTGCTCTTCACGAGTCCATTTATACTTTTGCACACATTCTTCAGCACAATTTCCCATGGGGCGATCAGTATAGGCATCCCTCAGTCCATCCCAACTCATAGCATCTTGCAAAGCACTTGATCCAAACTTTATTCCGGCCCTAGCATAAACAAAGTGAGGGGCCAATGACATGGACTCCATTCCCCCACTCACCACTAAGTTGTTTTCTCCCAACGCAATAGTACTGGCTCCATTGACAATGGCCTGTAGACCAGAGCCACAGACCTTATTAACAGTCGTGCAAGGAGTGGCTTCACTTAAACCTGCTGCTAAAGCCGCCTGTCTGGCAGGAGCCTGTCCAACACCTGCTTGAATGACTTGCCCCATATACACTTCTTGTATTTGCTCTTGAGACAACTGTGCTTTTTTGAGAGCCCCTTCAATGGCCACCGCACCTAATTGAGGAGCAGCAACGCTAGAAAGAGAGCCCATAAATGAACCAAGAGGGGTTCTTGCACCTGAGATAATATAAACATTTTTTCCTTGCATGGTTGGTCTCCTTATGATTTATTGCAATATTGTAGATCAATTTTGATCACAAGTGGAGTGCAATTGCTATGTTTTCAAGAAAACATCAAGATGAAATGGGTACCGAATTACCTACAACTTGGTTGAATCAAATTTCATCAACCTTAAATGATTTTTTTGCGGAAAAACTTGCTGAGCACGACTACTTTGACTGCCATGCTGAAATTTTCTCAGATGAACTTATTTTGATTGTCAGTAAAACTAACACTCAAAATCGTGGTTTACCAATCAGCTTATTCTTATCCTTAGATCTGAGCCCAGAACTCTTTCAAAATATCAAAAAAATAAAACCTCTGGTCGATGAAATGGTGGATCTTTGTGGATACTTTTTTGAAGAAACCTTTGAAGACCAAGAATGGGAAGACTACCAACCTAATTGGCAAGAATATAAACATAAAAAAAATCAGTACTATTATAAAATTACACGAGAGAGTATTGAACTAAGCCTCGAGGCTTCTCGTTTACTGAAAAATTAATCACTGTCACTGGAGCGAAGACTGCCACCAAACGATCTGGCTTCCATTTCAATATCACTGGAGTCATCATCGTCCTCTAAGTCTGAATCCTCAATATCTTCAAATTCACTATCGGAAATTTTAAGGTCACTTAACATTTTATTAAATTGTCGTTCATCAGAAAGATCTTCTAAAACAGATTGAATAAAACTCACTGGATACTTAGAGATTAATTCTTCAATAAAATTTTGCAGTTTTCCTTCTTTAAGGATTTCTCTTTTCTGCATTAAAAGCTTCCAGTTCTGAATATAGTGCAATCGACAATACGCTCCAGTAGTTCGAATATTATCACAGCCTCTTTGCAAGCAATCATCACCTTCAGGTAAGAAGAGATCCATCGAAAGGATGGCATCTTCAATTTCCGCCCAATCAAAGTACTCACTTAGATCCGTCATTTTATCATTA
>SKGZ01000044.1 GCA_007117175.1 Bacteriovoracales bacterium
GATTTTCTAAGGGAAAATATGAAGCTTGATAAAAGGTCAGCCCTTGCCAATAAAGGGGGTGGTTCATATAAATATGATGCTGAGCACTTTGCTGCCCATCAAAGACTTTCACAAAACTTTCATAGCTGGCCGGATTTTCAGTGCCCGGATCAAAATCTTGATTAAATTTTTCCAAAGTCACTTGAAAATCAAGATGAATGGACTGAGAGCGAATAGCAATTTCTAAATCACCAATGGAGCTTTGAATTTGCAGTGGTTGATTCTTGTAAAGCCAAAATTCTTTTTGCTTGGCACCCGCAATTTGCCTAATGAGAACTGCTCTTTCTGCACCCATCACCAATTCATTATTGTCCTGAACTGGGCGTTGCACTTGTGCTTGGTAGGAGGGGTAGAGGGCCTGTTCTTGCCTGAGTAATTGCAAGCGAAAGTTCATCCATGGCAGTTCAATGTTCTCTCCTTCTTGAGTTCTGTATTGCCATTGTTCTTTTTCACTATCATAAAAACTGATACTTTTTCCAAAAAGAAATAAGTGAGGCTCTTTTTGAAAGAGTTTGCGATTAAAAAGCCTGACCGCTGCCTCTTCCATGGGTTGTAATTCATCATCTTCACCCACCACCACAGGCATGGGTGAAAGAGTGGGAATGAAGGCGTAGTTTTGATAAATATAGATTTCTTGTCCTGCCACCACTTGCTTTTTTTGTAGTAAGTGGGAGGGGACACAGTTTTGTTTTTGCGCATCCCATAGAATAAAATCTTGAGCCTGTTGAAAGCAATTCTTCATTTGCGCTGGTAAATAGTGTATGTTTAACGGGCCTAAACTGAGCGAGCTTTGAAAGTCTGATTGCGGATGGAGACTAAAATAGATCTGTTCACTGACCATCTCATTTTCAATTTGATAGATTGCCGAGGCAAATTCGTCTTTTTCTTTGGAAACTTGCCAGACTACCTTCTTTTCAGCAAAGGGAAGGTATTGCATAAAAGTCAGATCATGAATTGTTTGATTGAGATTGCTGGCAAAAGCGCTATAGGGTAAGGGCAGCGTCCATTTTTTTTGCTTTTCTTGAGACCAAATCTCAATTTGATCGCGATTGAGTCGCACGCGGTTTTCTGGCTCATTGGGATAGAGCACTAGACTGCCATCAATTCCTTTTTGATAGGTGATAAAAGAGCCAGTAAAGAGTAGTAAAATTCCTAGGTGTAAAAGATAAAAGCCGCGCAGCCTTTTTTGAAAGGGAAGTCGTTTTAAAGTGGCCATCAGCACACTGAGAAACATCAAGGCCTGAGTGGCCATAAACCATGGTGATTTATAGATGAGCCGATTGGCATAATCTGCTCCACCTGAGCTTTCAGCAAAAGTGCCTACTGCCAAGAAAAGCGCAAAAACACTAATGATGAAAACAGCAAATTTTAGACTGGCCAAGGTTGTTTCAATCACTTGGTAGCACCATAAAAGTTTATTCATGACAAGTGCATTTATCCCATAAATTCAATTGCTTGGCAAAGAAACAGCAATCAAATTGAAGTGAATAACGCTTGGGCAGCTGCTAGCAGTGAAATTAAAATCGGTTGATGCAAAAGATAAATGGGCAAGGTCTTTTGACTGAGCACTTGCCAGAGGCGACTTTGGGTGAAAACTAGTGGGAATTTATTGAAGTTAAGCTTATCTGCACACAACATTCCCAAAAGATAGAAGGCAAACCAAGGGTAGATGGGAATAAAATCAAGTGTAAATATTTGATAATAACTTAATAAGTCTTCAAAAGTGTAGGGAAGAGTCAAGTAGAGCGTGCTGATGATTAAGATGGCCATCCATTGTCTTAATCTTTTCCCCTTAAAAAGAGTGCTCAGTAAACTGGCCAGCCATAATGAGTGAAGAATGCCAAAGAAAATCCAGCCCTTTGGAAAGAGTATAAAAGTGCTGATACTAATGATGAGACTAAAGATGAATAAGCTGAGATTCCTCGCAGATTGATGAGTGGAATGGACTCGCTCACGAGTGGCCCCGCTGCAAAAGAAGAATAAGAAAATAATCACTCGGGGCAGCCAAAACCAAAATCCACTTTTAAAGTTGAGTTGAAGCAATCCAAATTGATGCAGATCAAAACCTGTGTGAAAGACAATCATTAATAAAACGGCAATGATTCGCAAAAAATCAATCAGCTGATGACGATGCTGACTTTGATCCAGTGGGGCGTAGAAGTCTCGAAAGATCAGTTTAATCATCTTCAAAAATCACTATCACAGGTTGATCGGCTAAGACGGTGACGCTGCCATCGGCCTGATTACTCAGTCCTAGGGCGCTCAGGCTGCTCATCACTTGGGATTGGATTTGATACTGAGCCTTTCCTTGAATAGTGACTAATTGAGCAGTGAAACTCAAAACACTAAATGTTCCATGGTGTTCAAAATCAATCTTATCCCCAATCAGACACTTGAGTTGATTTTGCTCATCAAAAAGTTGACATTGACCTCTGGTTCTTTGAGTAAATTGTGAGCACTCACCAAGAACGGCCAATTGATGATCTAATCGTCCTCCCATGAGTCCATACAAAGACAAGTGATAGGGATAGTTGAAGTTTTGCAAAAGATAGCTGAGATCACTTTGATCTTTTTGAGTTGGCAATAAGCAGTCCATTTGATCGGCACTAGATGAATCACCATCGCCAATACTTAAGCTTTGACCTGAAAACTCGCGGCGAAAGCGGCAAGCTCCATCAATAAAAAAAACTCCAGCTCGAGAGTCTAGCCCGTTTGGCATTTGCTTGAGCATGGGCCCTAATAGACAAACGTTTGAATCTTTTGAGTGGCAATATTTTTTTATAAACTCTTGAATCATTTTATCCATTACCAATCTCTTTTTTTAGTCTTAAGATAATCAAATGCATCCCTTATTACAGCACAGTTTAGAAAATTTTAAACAATCATGGTGTTTTGAGCAAACAGTCAGTGAGGGGGCTTATTTTACTCACTCTCACCAGCAGGTGAGCTTTCAAACCTTAATTGAGCAACTTGAGCCTTTTAAGCTTCGTTTTTATCAAAAGTTACCAGAACCTTTTCATATGGCTATCTACTGTGGGCTTGCGCAAATGCTAGCAAAGCGCCCACCTCAGACACCTGCACTGACTTTCCGTGAGTTTGATTATTATTGTCGTCAAAATCATCAACAGAGTTCTTTTGATCGCTTGAGCACCCCCAAAACCTATCCCTATATTATGGGAGCTGGACTTTTTCAGGGACTGAAAGGAGATCTAGATATCGTGCAAGCGCCAGAAAACCGTTGTCTGTATTATGTGAC
>SKGZ01000249.1 GCA_007117175.1 Bacteriovoracales bacterium
GCATATCATAGTGAGAATAAGCTGCTAAATCTTCTTTGAGTTGAAAATTCTTGGTCAAAATTTGAAAGGTCCAAAATTTTTTTTCATCACTAAAAAACTGGACCTGGAATAAATCATTGATACGATTCTTAATATCGGGATGGGTTTGTAGAAAATGAGAATGAAGTAAAAATAAAATTTCCTTCACTGGTCGACCAAACCATCTGGCTAAGTCTTCAATACTCACGCCTTTACGAATAAAACAATAAAGAATAAATCTCTCTTGCAGCCATTCCATCCAACTGCGAGCAGGCCCAGGAGCTAAAAGTTCAAAGCAAGCCCGAAACCTTTGAGCAGTGGCATAAATCTCGGAAGAGGCAAGAAAAAACTGCCCCCAAAACTCATCTAGTTCTTCTTTGTAACGCCCTTGCCATGTCAGAGCTTTTTCGTCAAGCTTTAGCCACTGACGGAACTCCTGAATCTCTGATTTAGAAAGAAAACTCATACAATCATATTTTTTGACTAAAAGTATCAAACGTCAAAGCATTAATCTGATCAAGATTTCCCCCCCTTGAGGGCCACGGCTAATTGAGTCACAATAAATAAGTAGAACCTGTCTCAGAGGAGGCATTAAAAATGAGTAACAATATCTCCAGCGCAAGGGCCAACGCCAACTCCGAATTGCAATATAGTAAGCAACTTAGAGATGAGCAATTGAGCCAACGTAGAAATTTAGATCAAATCAAAAGCAAGCATGAAAAAGATACCGAAAAAATCCAGCACGACTACTCATTGCAATTGCGCCATACCGAAAACTTCTATGATAGTAAACTCAGCAAAATAAGAGAGCGTTATGAGAAGATTATTGCAGAAGAAGAACAAAGATTTGAACGAGTTCTAAGCGATCTCAAGGAAAATCAAGAACTTAAAATAAATGAAGTAAAGAAGAGCCAGCAGAGCCAGCTAGAAAAACTACAGAAAGAGCAAGAAGAATTCACTCGCAACTATAAAGATCGAATGCAAAGAAAAGCCTGAGGAGAAACTTAATGGAAAAACAAGAAGAAAAAGTATACATTAACGGCAGAAAACAAGTTGTGGATCTCTTTCATCATATGGATCTTTCGGCTAAAAAACGACTCTTACAACTTATTCAGCAAAAAAATCCAACACTGGCATCGGAACTAACTGTAGAAAGTTTTTCTTTTCGCGACCTCAAGAATTTATCAATAGAAAAAATAAGAACACTCTTGCGCTATTGTTCTGCCCCTGTGATTGGCTTTGCTCTCAAATCACTTCAGCAGCAAGAACAAAAAAACTGGCTTGCCGCAATTGATGATCGCGACAAGGCAGTTGAATCGTTTCGCTACCTCAAACACTCTGCCAAGCCTCAAGAGATTGATAAAGCTTGCCTTAAAATGGTCTTTATCGCTAAAGAGCTAAGCGAGTCAGGTAAAATTCGTTTTTAATTAAAAGGATGGCGTACCTTTGATAAGAAAGCCGTGCATTAGGCCTTTAGTGGAGACGGTGATAGTTTGCACTTGCAGGTGATCGAAGAGGAAATGGGCCACTGCCATACCGCCGGCCATCACGTGAGCGCGCTTACCGAGGAAGGGAAAAGACTGCAAGTAGTCAGCTGGTTTCCAGGACTGTTGTTGCTGGCCAAGTTCAAGGAAATCATCTCTTTGGAATTGAAAATTATCAATCTTATCTTCATCAAAGGTTTGATTATTTTGAATCATGTTAGCAACAGAAGTCATAGTGCCCGCAACGCAATAAAGATGGGGGGTGATGAATTGCTTGATATCAGTTTGTCTTAATGCTGATTCTAAACATTGCTGAGCAAAAGTCTCGTTTTTAGATTGCAGCCACCCATTATAGCGTACTGAGCCCATCTTTAAGCTAGCCAACGCTCTTATCTTGAGGTCATCAGTGCTCAGTTGAATTAATTCTGTAGAAGCACCACCAATGTCCATAATCACTATGTTTTCAAGATCTGAGGGAAATTGATGACTTTTTGCCACACCCAAAGCACTTAGTTCTGCTTCTAACTCTCCTGAAATAATTTGTACTTTAAGGGCCAGTTCATCATGCACACGCTGAAAAAAAACTTGAGCATTGCTAGCAACCCTCGAGGCTTCAGTTGCCAAGCAGTTAATCTCGCTTGCAGCAATATTATGCTTCTGAGCAATGACACTAAACTCATGCAGTGCTTGCAGTGTCTCTTCCATGGCCTCAGGCAAGAAAAATCCATTCTGATCAAGCTTGCGCCCTAGGCCAGTCACTCGTTGCTCTCGAACCAGTTCAATCAATTGCTGATGATCAACTCTGGCAACTAAGAGTTGAATACTGTTTGATCCAATATCAATGACTGCCTTATTCATCTTTCCACCATTTTTTAGTCAAAAGATCAAAGCTATAAGCTGATTGATCTTTAAGCCTCAACTCACCAGTCATTTGCTGTTGATCAAAATTCAGTTGAGCAGTGATTTCTCCACCTTCATAACTTAATTTGAAACTGGCCATCTCCTCCACTGAGTTTGATGAATAAATAAGTTCATCAAATTGAAATTGATCATACAAGGACAGTTGTACGCCATTTTCACTCTTGATCTCACTTAAGAGAGTGGGTAAGAGATGACTTTGAATTTGAGCATCAGAGTTGACTCTAGCCGTCATTTTTTGACCGTTCTCATTGTTAATATCCACTATCACTTGACCACTTAAGGAACCACTTGTGGCGATTGCAGGAAGACCTAAGAAAGGTATAACCAGATCTGTAGGGGTTTGTATCAAAGCAATTTTTAATTGTACTTCATCCTTTTGAGTTGAAAAATAACACTGCGCAATCTGTTTTTTTTCTTTTAAAATCATACACTCTAGAGTTTGCAACTGATCCATCTCACGCTGCAAAACTAAAGAAAAGGAACCTTGCTGACCGGGGCATTTATACTTGCCAAAGATTTTAGCTTCATTGGTTATACTCTCCATTCCTTCTTCAAACTGTTTTAACATGGAAAGATAATGACAACTTTCTAACTCTAGCGCGCGATACTCTTTGATCACCTTTTTTCGACTCTGTGATTGCGAAAGATCAAGCGGCATCACTAAAGTGGTATGAGCAAGATCTCCTTTGGGGTACTCAATATTCACTACCAGATGAGAGGAGTCCTTGGTCATCTGGATACTTCCTTGACATGAATGATCAAGACAACTGATTTTCGACTCTGTTTTCAAATTAAGTTGTTCATCTAATAAGATCGCTCCAGCTAAGTTAAAGTCCTGATCTATCTCAAGATAATCCTGGCGCAGCTCACGA
>SKGZ01000156.1 GCA_007117175.1 Bacteriovoracales bacterium
GTGAGCATAAAATTATTGAACTCCGTCGCAGAATTGATTTAATTGAATTTGATTTAAATAATGCATTGTCAAGAGAAGAAAACTTAAAGGGAAAAGTAAAGAAACTTGAGAGGTGTTTGGAGAAAGTTTCAGACTCTCTTGGGGGAGTCATGCATTTAATTGATGATGATCCCGTTGTAGAGGAAGTTGATTTTCCGGAGCGTAAGAAGGCATGAGTTTTAATCGGTTTGAATTTATATCTGAAATTTTTAAAGATCGTCTCCAGGACTTTTCCTATCACCTGAATCAGGGAATACAAGCTTTTGGGCAAATGAGTCGTTTGCAAATTTCATGGAGAGGCCAGACAGAATCTTGGAAAAGTGAAACAAAAGTAGACTCAAGCAGGGAGATCGAATTAGCTTTTCAATTGGCATGGGGAGAGGAGAGTATTCAGTTTGCGATCGAGATTGTCCAGAGTAATGATTTTTTTAAAAAGGACAAAAGTCTAATTGAGTCGTATACTCGGCAGATTTGTTATGGTTACTTTCTTCAAGCAGAGAATGCTTATCTAGAAACACATGTTTATCAAGATGATTTAACAGGAGTCTATAATTATCGTAAGTTACATTGTGATATCGAAAGATCAGTGGAAAATTTTAATAAAAACAAGAAACCTTTTTCTTTGGTTTTTATTGATATCGATCATTTTAAGCAAGTGAATGATTCTTATGGACACCGCACGGGTAGTTTTCTCATTCAAGAGCTTTCTAAGCATCTCGTCTCAATGGTAGGCGAGCAAGTGAGTGTTTATCGCTATGGTGGAGATGAGTTTGTTTTTCTTTGTCAAAATTATCAAATGAATGAATTAACTGAATTGTTACAAAAATTGTTAGGACATTTAAAAACTGTTAGCTTTGAGCTTCCTTCTGGCAAGAAATATCAAATGTCTTTGTCAATGGGAGTTGCGGAGTTCCCGACACATGCCAAGAGCGTTCAGCAGTTAATTGATCTTGCTGATAAAATGATGTACTCAGCTAAAAAGCAAAATAATGGGTCTCAGGTTTTATTTCCAGGGCATAAAAAATTTGCAGCTTAAAATATGTTATATGAACAAAACGGCCATATTAAAAGTTTTGATGAAGTTCAGCTTTACTACAGAATTGTAGAGCGTGGACACTCACGTTGGTTGATTCTGACTCCTGGTGTTGGCGAGCATAGTGGTCGATACAAAGACCTTGTCGCATATTTTGCCAAGTGGTTTAATGTACTGGTCTATGACACCCGAGGCCATGGAAAAAGTTCAGGAAGGCGGGCCTACGTAAAATCATTTTTTGATTTCTCCAAAGATTTAATGTTTGTTCTTCATTTTTTGCGAGATCAATACAATGCTCAAGAGTATAGCCTTTATGGGCACTCAATGGGGGGATTAATAGTCAGTGACTTTATTCAGAATTTTTCTACTCTCTTTGATGATACATTTCCCTATCCGAAAAAAGTACTTCTTTCTTCACCAGCTGTTTGTCCAGGGAGTCGTTTTGGCAAAGTTATTAGAGCTCTACCATTGAGGCTAACAGATAAATTAACTGCTGCTAATTTACCTCTTTATTTAAGCGGATTTGTGCAAATTAGTGATTTGTCCCATGATCCTCGCGTCTTTGAAATGTATATGAATGATCCTTTAGTTTTAAAAAAAATTCATCTTAATTTATTACTGCAGATAGTTCTAAGGGGGAAGAAGGTCTTTAGTGCCCCACTGAACTGTCGTTGCCCACTTTTTTGTGTGGTAGGCAGTGAAGATCGTTTAGTGGATCCTATTTTAATTCTAAAGTATTTTCAAGATGAAGCGCAAGGTGCTGCTAGTGAGATCTTGCTGGTCGAGGGTGGTTTTCATGAACTTCACAATGAGGTTGATCGTTATTACCAAGCTTTTGAGCAGTTCCTCTTTAAGGTTCTAGTGAGTTAATACCTTTGAGGAACTCTATTCTTTCTTTCGCTGGAGGGTGAGAGTGATAAAAACGAGTGTAAAGTTGATCCGGAGTGAGGGTACTTGCATTCTCTTTGTAAAGGCAGATTAAAGCATCGATTAAGTCTTGAGCATTTGAATGCTTTGCTGCAAATTCATCGGCTTCAAACTCATTTTTTCTGGATAGAAAAGAAAAAAGTGGAGTAAGGAAAAAAGTATAGAGCGGGGCCAGCCAACTGAAAAGTAGTAAGGCCATTGCGGTAGATTGACTGGCAATCCCGTGACCTGAAAAAAATGCAGTATTTTGATAGAGCTGCCCTAAAATAGCAAAAGCAATCAGTGAGAAAATCAAGCTTAAAATTAAAGATTTAAGAATGTGTTTATGTTTAAAATGTCCTAACTCATGAGCTAATACTGCAATCACTTGGTGAGTGCTTAATTTCTTGATAAGAGTATCAAAGAAAACAATTCTCTTGGTTTTTCCCATCCCCGTGAAATAGGCATTACCATGGGAACTACGAATGGAGGCATCCATGACAAAAAGGCCACTGGCCTTGAATTCTACTTTCTTAAGTAATTGGCTAATGGCCTTTTTAAGTTCGCCATCTTCAAGAGCAGAGAATTGATTGAAAAGAGGTGCGATAAAGTTAGGGTAGAGTAAAAGAATTAAAAACTGAAAGAGTACAAAAAGGGTCCAACCCCAAATCCACCAATTTTCTCCCAATTGCTGCATAACCCATAGTAGCCCAGCTAAAAGTGGTAAAAGCAATGCCGCGGAAAGTACTATTTGTTTCAATAGGTCAGTTATAAATATTTTGGCATTCATTTTATTAAAGCCAAATTTTTCTTCGATCACAAACGTCGAATAAAGTTGAAAGGGAAGATTAATGAGTAGTGATATTAGGCCAATAACTGCAAAGAGGAGAAGACCGTGGACTAAGTAGTGCTCGCTATAACTGCGCACCCACTGGTCAACCTGATTTAAAAATCCGCCTGTGATCCACAACCACAAGACAATTGCCTCAAAGAGCAGGTTAACAGAGTTAAACCTGGTTTTACTACAGGTATAGCTAGCAGCTTTTTGATGTTGCTCTAATGTCACTTGATCTTCAAACTCTGGTGGTACATTTTTTGAATGAGCTTTGACAAAAAATATTTGCCTTTTATTTAAATAGAGCTGAGTTAAGAGCTTACTTGTTAACAGAAGTATAAAGAGTTGAGGAAAAAGCTGTTCTAAATGCATCGAGTAGAATTACCTCCCACCTTCGCGAGAGGCGAAAGGTAAAACCCTCTCAGATCCGTGCATGCGAATTTCCCGCACACGGCTCTTCAAGGTTCCTA
>SKGZ01000265.1 GCA_007117175.1 Bacteriovoracales bacterium
AGAAATTAAAAAAATTCAAGAGGATGTTAAAACCGAGGTTGAAGAAGCAGTGAAGTTTGCGGAAGAATCTCCTTATCCAGAACCTGAGGAACTGTACAAAGATGTCTACATGCAAGAAGATTATCCGTACATTAAAGAGTTTTTGTAAAATTAATTTATAAAAAAATGGCAGAAGTAGTATTAATGCCCAAATTATCAGATACAATGACAGAAGGAGTTGTAGCTGAGTGGCATAAAAAAGTTGGAGATAAAGTAGAAAGTGGAGAACTATTAGCTGAAATAGAAACAGACAAGGCTACCATGGAGTTTGAATCATTTTTTGATGGTACGCTACTTCACATTGGAGTTGAAAAAGGAAATGCAGCACCTGTAAATGATGTCCTTGCGGTAATCGGAGAGGAAGGTGAAGATGTTGAAGCTGCAATCAAAGAGGCAACTCAGAACAACTCCCAAAGTGAGGATGATAAAGGCGAAGAGGCAGCGACTAGTGAGGTAAAAGAAACGGCTGAATCAAAAGCAGAGGAAGCTCCTAAAGAAGATAAGGAAGAAGTTGAGGAGAAAGCTCCTAAAAAGCAAAGCTCTTCTGAAAAACAGCCTTCAGATAACAGCAGGGTATTCGCTTCTCCATTAGCAAAAAAACTAGCCGAAGATAAAGGTATTGACTTAGGCTTGGTCAAAGGAACGGGTGATAACGGTAGAATAGTTAAAAGAGACATTGAAAACTACGTGCCGTATGAGCGTCCTGAAGGCTCTCCAGCAATTCATAGAGCTCCAGTTGGAGAAGAGTCTTTCACTGAGGAAAATGTTTCTCAAATGCGAAAAACAATTGCCAAAAGACTTGCAGAAAGTAAGTTTACAGCACCTCACTTTTATTTAACGATGTCTATTGATATGGACAATGCTATTGCAGCAAGAAAAGCCATTAACGAGCAAGAGGGAGTTAAAGTCTCTTTTAATGATTTAGTTGTAAAAGCTACTTCAATGGCGCTTAGAAAACATCCTGCTGTAAATAGTTCTTGGAGAGAAGATAAAATTAGAAGAAATGAACACATTCATATTGGAGTAGCTGTTGCAGTTGACGAAGGACTTTTAGTTCCTGTTATTCGATTTGCTGACAATAAAGGGTTGGTTGAAATCAATGCGGAAGTAAAAGATTATGCGCAAAAAGCAAAAGATAAAAAACTTCAGCCTTCTGATTGGGAAGGGAATACTTTTACTATTTCCAACCTAGGAATGTATGGCATAGAGGACTTTACAGCTATTATCAATCCACCTGACAGCTGTATTCTTGCTGTGGGAGGTATACAGAATGTTCCTGTAGTAAAAAATGGAGAGGTTGTACCCGGAAATGTCATGAAAGTTACTTTATCATGTGACCATAGAGTGGTCGATGGGGCTACTGGATCTGAATTTCTTAATACATTAAAAGCTTACTTGGAAAATCCTGTAAAAATGTTAATGTAATTGTAAATATTAGAACATAAAAAAGATTATGGAGGTCAAATTATGACCTCCATTTTTTTGATTAACATATTTCTACAAACTACACGAAGCATTCAAAGCAACTTAAATTTCTTTTCTTAACTTTGTTAAAGGAAATTCAAGAGAAATGAGAAATTTATCATTAGAAAAACAACGAGAATTAGTTTTTAAGGAGCAACCAGCTCTCACGTTGAAGAATGCTTGTAAACTAAACAATGGGGTTGTTAAACATACCAATTTTGAAAAAAAATTTTACATAACCCAGTTTCTTGAAAATAAAAACACCACTAGTTTTTTTATACCTGCCTCGGGCTCAGGCTCAAGAATGTTTCAATTCTTATATGACTTTTTAAATGAACCAAATGAAGAAAATAGAGGTAAAACCGAAAGGTTCCTTAATTCAATTGAAGAGTTTGCTTTTTTCGACTTATTCCCCATTGAATTAAAAAACAAAGTAAGAAAGTATGATATAGAACTTGAAAAATTTGTTTCCTACCTGCTTAACGAACAAGGACTAGGATTTGGTTACTTACCAAAAGGGTTAATTCCATTTCATAAAAGCGGTAGTTTCATATTAAATGCTTTTCAAGAACATCTACTTCAAGGAATGAAAGTAAGAGAGGATGCCGTTAATTTTCACTTTACTATAAATAAAAAGTTTGAAAAACGAATAATAAAATCGTTATTAGGGGTCCTTGAATTAACTGGAAAGTCGGCGGATATAAACACTTCTGAGCAAGATCCCGACACCAATTCATATGCTTTTGATGAAAAAGGCGAAACCGTAATTGATGAAAGTGGAAAGCCGTTAACGAGGCCCTCAGGCCATGGGGCTCTATTAAAAAACCTTAATCAAATAGACAGTGATATCATTTTTATTAAGAATATCGATAATGTTCAACATTCTAGCTACTCTAAAAACGCAAAAGAAATCAATCAATATATAGGTGGTGTGTTGGTCCAGTTAAGGAAAGAACTGCAAAAGATAAATAGTGAAAATGCAGTTGAAAAGTTAAAAGCACTCAATGATCGATACAACCTTTTTCACAGCAATGAGGAAATTGAAGCGTTAACTAATTCTGAGCTAACTACTTTTTTAAATCAACCAATTAGAGTCTGTGGAATGGTGAAAAATGAAGGTCAGCCAGGTGGTGGCCCTTTTTGGGTAGACAATGGAAAAAGAATTACAAAGCAAATCGTAGAAAAAGCTCAAATTCAAATGCGAGGAGAGCAATATAGACTTATGGTCCAAAGTCAATATTTCAACCCAGTAGTAATGGCATTATCTCCACAAGATATGAATGGAAAGAAAATCAATTTAGAGGAGTATGCAGACTCAAGCAAGTACTTTATTGTTAACAAAAAATATCAAGGTAAGTCTATAAAGTTTTATGAACAACCTGGACTATGGAATGGAGGGATGGCAAATTGGACAACCGTTTTCGTAGAGATTCCATCAGAGGTATTTACACCTGTAAAAACCGTACTTGACTTATTAGATAAAAAACATCAGGTTGAAAATAATGGTTACTAATTCGCTTTAGTTTTCCATTTATCCATATTCGTAGTGAGTGTAATCATATTATTGAACCCTGCGCTAGAAAAAACAACCAATCCATAATCTATTGAAAAGCGTTTGAAGTTGAATCCAGCTCCAAACGAAAATCCAGCCATGGCAGGTCGATTTTCAACCAAAAAGGAGCGTCTTCTATGGTAATCAAATGCGCCTCTTACTCTTACAGAGGTTCCTGCAACAAGCTCTACTTGAGCTATAAAGTGTTGGGCGAGTTTTTCACCGAA
>SKGZ01000267.1 GCA_007117175.1 Bacteriovoracales bacterium
AAATAAATAAAATTGAAAAAACTGTGGATGGCCTTTTATTAGCACAGCGAATAAAAATTTTAAGCAAGAATACTCAAGTGAAATTATTGCAATGTTTTAATGGGCATTTTGTTTTTCAAGTCAGTAAAAATGATCTGGACAAAAAGAAACTGGAAAATCAATTGATTCAGTGTTTCAATAAAGAGGGCCTAAGCTTTAAGTCCCTCAAAATACAATAAAAAAAGGATTCAGAATGTCTATTGATATTCACCACTTAAGTTTTGAAGCTTGCCAAGGAGATGATCAGCTGCAAGAAATCTATAATTATGAAGTGGATGTTTTTGCAGAAGCGGGAAATTTTGATTGGTCTTTAGAAAACCTTAAGTCGCAATTAGATGATGGATGGAAGATTTATTCCGTGCGAGCTGGAGATGAGATCATCGCTGCTTTATTTTTAAAGCATCAAGATGGTACGCTTTATACTAAAAATACATCCATGAAATTAGCTTATCAGGGACTGGGATTTTCCCATCGTATTAAAGAGTTCTATGAAGAGCAGGCAAAAAAATACAAGGCAAAAACAATTCTTAATGATTGCGCCGTGGATAATTTTCGCACCATTGCCTTAAATGAGTCCCATGGCTATCAAAAGGTACAAACCCTAGGAAATGGTGAGATCACTCGTTGGCAAAAAAAAATATAACAAGGATGTTTTTATGTTGAAAAGATTAGCGTTCTTTTTACTTTTATTTTCCTTTGAAACTATGGCAGTGAATTTACAGGACTATCAATTTTCTGATTCTTATCGCTACGCACTTTTGGATGACACTCTTCTTTTAAGACATCCTGGGAACTGGGTTCTCACTTCCAGTGTGGCCTTTATCAACTCACCGCTAGTGGTTTCAGACCAAGATGGTTCTCGTAAGCTTAGAGACTTCGTGGATAATTTTTGGGTGGGAACCATTGGCTATACCTACTACTTTTCAAAAACCTTTGCTCTTCATGGAACATTTAATTATTTGCGAACCAGCTACTCCGATGAAATCTCTAGCCAAGACCAGTATCAATTGCATGAGTATGGCGGGCAGAGTCTGTCAGGCCCCGGAGATGCACTGGTTAAGGCGACTTGGCGTTTTTATACCGACTTACCGAATAGGGTCGCACTTTCACTTGTGCCAAAGATTCACTTGCCCACAGGAAGTATTCGCCGTTTTACCACTGATAATTCCTTAAGATTAACCACACTTTTAGTGGGGGAAAAGTATTGGCAAAGGCTCTCAATTCTTGGTGCGATCGGTTACTCTACTGCAGGTGATGATGCTCGTTACTTACAGGTGGATTATCGTCACACTATTCCCACTCAATTAGGTCTTTCCTATCGCTTTAATAATCAGTGGAATGGTAACTTTGAGTTTATTCGCGACTTTGCGCTCAGTGGAGGCAGTGATCGTCAAGACTCTGGCGACTATTATCTCTCCATGAAAGGTCGATTACACCAAAAATGGTCTCTTTACTTTGGAGGGGGTATTGCAGGAAATAGTGAAATTGATCGAGAAAACTGGACAGTCTTTGCTGGAATTAAATTACACCCTCACACTCCTGAGAAAAAAACGCGAGCACCTGAGCCTATTACTAGCCGTGATGATGAAAAAGACTTGGGAACCTTGTTAACTTCTGATCGAGTTTATTTTGCCAATGAATCAGCAGAGATTAACTCTGAAACCAGAAGAGTCCTTGATGATGTTGCTTTAATGTTAATGCAAAAAGAGGATCAAATTAGTCGAGTGGTGATTGAAGGTTATGCTTCTAAGGTTGGCCCCAGTGATTTTAACCAAACCCTCTCTGATCAAAGGGCCCGCAACGTTCTGAATTATTTAGTTTATAAGGGGGTGGCTCCAGGGCTATTAAGTACGGTAGCGTATGGGGATGATTACTTAGATGAAATGCCAGACCATTGGCAGAATCGCAGAGTTGAGTTTCGAATTTATCGCGCTGATGGTTCAACTTTTAATGACCACATTATTTATTAGGAGAAATTGTTTTGTTGGAAAAAGTACAGATTTATTTACAAGGAATTTTGTTAAATATTCAAGTCTACGCACCTAAACTCTTGATGAGCTTAGCTGCTATTTTTATTTTCTTTGTCATTGCCAAAGTGATGAAAAGCTTTTTGCGAAAAACTCTTCCTCGATTTGCTCAAAATGAATTAGTGACTGAGTTAATTGCAAAATTTACTTTCTTTTTATTACTTTTTATCGGCTGTTTTTGGGCCTTGGACATTCTGGGATTGAATAAAACATTGACCACTGCTCTAGCCGGATTAGGGGTTTTAGGCTTTGCCCTTAGTTTTGCCTTTCAAGACATTGCCACTAATTTTATTTCTGGAATTTTAATCGCCTTTTTAAAGCCCTTTAAAATTGGAGACGCCATTGAGGTGGGGAGTCATGTGGGGACAGTGAAAGGGATTTATCTCAGGGCCACCCAATTAGAAAGTTTTACTGGTCTGTGTATTATGATTCCCAATAAGGAAATCTTCATGGGGCGAATCACTAATTTTTCAGTTTATCCCCGTCGCCGTATTGATCTAAGCTGTGGAGTAGCTTACGAGACGGACTTAGAGCTGGTGAGAGATCTCTTGCTGAGTGAATTAGAAAAACTACCCAATCAATTACCTGATCGCCCGCCTAAGTTATTTTTTACTGAGTTTTCTGATAGCTCTATCGACTTTACTTTGCAGCTTTGGATTGATCCAACCATCCCAGGAGCTTTTTGGGAGACAAGGCATTTGGCCATCTTGTGCATCAAGAAGACATTAGATCAGGCCAATATTAATATCCCTTTTCCCATTCGAACTTTGGATCTACCACAATCTGTGAGCCTGACTAAAAATTAACTAATAGCCATTTTAGGGTGTAGAGAAAGATAAAGATCACTGCCATAAAATAACCAAAGACATGGATTTTCTTAAAGTAGTCTTCTCGCTGACTGACTTTGGCCATACCCTGTAAAAGTTGGGGGTAACGTCCTAGACAGACGCGAAAGATGGCAATGATAAAGAGTATAGATTCGCTTTGTGCATCTAGTACCATGCTCACTTATCGGTTGATCCCAGTTGATTCTTTAAAATGCAGTTATGAGCTGCATTTATTTCCTTATTACTTCTCTTAAGTTCTTTCGTATCCGTTCCATGAACCTGCGTGATTTTGCTTAGATTATCAAATAGAATGTCGCCTCAGCAATAATTGGAGGCAAGCATGATAGACATTCAAAACCTAGAACAAGAAGTCGCGCTATGGA
>SKGZ01000170.1 GCA_007117175.1 Bacteriovoracales bacterium
AATTCCACTTCTCTGTTCTTCCATTAATAAAGGCCTTGGTACCCAGCTCTGTTCCACTGATATAGGGATTGGTAATTAATGGATAATCTTGTAAAAAATCTAAATCACGAGTGCTGATATGAGAAAAATGCACATTCCAATCCACACTGGGCTGGTACTGCATTTCCACATAATTAAAATGTCTTAAAAACTTCTTGCCATCATCTCTATCGGTTAAAGATCCAGGTTCATAAAGCTGATCGTGCCGAGTCATTGTCAAAGCTTCAATCCAAGATTGGTCATTGATGGCCTGACGATACTCCACATCCATTCCAAATCCTCTCTTATCAGAAACCACTGGAGAAAAAGTCATATCCTTATCTTCAGAGTAGGCCCAAAAAAATGGTTGCTGAATAGCCGGACCTTCAATCCTTCGAGAAGTGATAATAGGAAATAATAAACCACTCTCTCTTTGGCTTTTCACTGGAAAAATTAAATAAGGGATGTAAACTAAATCAGCACCTGCCACTTTCACCAAAGCATTTTTGATGTGCACATATTTATTAACAGTTAAGTCCATATGAGAACCATACACCGACCAAGATTCTGGACAGTCCTTACAGGTGGTAAACTCAGCGTTGTCAGCCACGTAGCGATTTTCTCCCACCTTCTCAATAGTCTTGGCCACAATATTAAAACTGTCAGTGAACATACGAGCATCCACTACCTTCATATATGTACTCTGCGCGTTGTACTCCAAACTTGAACCATACAGAGTTAAATCTTGACCAATAAAGCGAACGTCACCGTGGATTTCAAACTCTCCCGAGTTAACATTGAATCGAGCTGACTGCCCGTAAAGTGTTTCAGGCCCTTTGACAATGACGACATCACCAGAGGCATCCACAATTTTTTCACCTTTGGCTTCATAAATGTTTTTTTTCTGGGAAAAGATATTAATTTCATCCCCATCGGCAAGAGTGAAATTGGCCTTAAACTGTGCCTTTGAAGTCATCACCAACAGACTCATAAAAATAAGACTGCATCTGACCAATAAAGTAATATGAGCCGCAAACCAAAATGCTTTCAGAACTGCTACCCCGTTTGGAACTTAAATAATCTTTATAACTTTCAAAAAAACTCCACTGCTGATCGCTGACTTCACTATACAAAAGCTTTAACTCATCCAAAGGGAAGCTCTTCCAGTGATCAAACCCTACTAGGCTGCAATGAAATGATTTTTTTCTCTTTAAATAATTTCTTATTAATTTCAGCATATGTAAAACATCTTTACTAGATCTTCTTGAAAAGGAAATCAACATGGAATCACAGGAGATTTTATTGATCATGTGACCACAAAAAAGCTGCTGTAAACCTTGCAAATTATGGGCCCCTACAAAGACCCAACGATGACCAGCAAAATGCATTTGCTCCGCCCTCCCTCTCTGAATTCGAGGGGCAAACTCTAATTGGTCCACTTGGGGGTAAAGCTTACCAACAATCGCCCTGGCCAATAGCCAATTACGCTGTTGATAGCTGGCAGCGTCTTCATCCAAGTTCTCCCAATAGAAACTGATTTTATCTTGCCATTTTTTGGTGAGTTCTTTTAAATAATCTAATTGCCAAAAAGTGAATAAGAAATGATGAGTTCGGGTAATCGCTATTTTTTCAGCTAAAATTTCACGATAAGTCTGCCCTAGAAATTCTTGGTGATCTCTGCCAATGGAAGTAATGGCACTCACATCAGCATCTAGCAAATTGACAGCATCCAGTCTCCCCCCCAGCCCGACCTCAAGAACTAAAACATCGACTTTGGCCTTTTGCGCTTCACTTAAAAAAAAATAAAATAAAAACTCATAATAGCTCAATGGGGTGTGGTCCAATTGTTTTTTTTGTTTAACAATGCCCTCTTTCCACTGCTGATAACTTAAAGCAGCCCCGTTGATGATCACTCTTTCTGTAATACTCAAGACATGAGGAGACTGCCAAAGAGCATAACTAATCCTCATCTTTTGTAAAAGATCACCACAATAAAGAGCCGTCTCCCCTTTTCCATTAGTGCCAGCAATAGTGATGACTTTCACCTCGCGGGCCCAATTAATAAAATCAGCAAAGGTCCCTTTTAAGCGCTGCAATCCACGCTCAAGCACTCCTTGATAATTTTCAAATCCTACCTCACGATGGAGAAAACTTAATAGCCACTGTTCACTGGAAGAATCATATTTCATGAAAAGAATCGTACAAAAAAAGAAATTTCTTCTTTTAAGCGATGGCGATGAACGATACGGTCGATAAATCCGTGATCTTCTAAGAACTCAGAGCGCTGAAACCCTTCAGGTAAACTCTGGCCAATGGATTGCTGAATCACTCTTGGACCAGCAAACCCTATCAGTGCTTTAGGTTCTGCTAAATTCACATCCCCTTGCATGGAAAAGCTAGCAGCACAGCCCCCGGTAGTGGGATCGGTGAGTACTGAGAGATAAGGAATTCGCTTTTTTTTCAACAAGGCCCTGGCCACTGAAGTCTTGCCCATTTGCATCAGGGACAAAATTCCCTCTTGCATTCTAGCTCCACCTGAGGAGCTGATCACCACACAGGGGATGGACTGCTCTCTGGCCACATCCATGGCCTGGGCAATCACTTCACCACAAACCACCCCCATGGAACCGCCCATAAAGCCAAACTCCATCACTGCCATACTGATCTTTTGACCATCTATTTGACCAACTCCAGCTCGCACACTTTCTTGTGCTCCCTCTTGAGATCGCAGGTCTTTTAATCTTTGATCATAAGGCTTCTTATCGACAAACTGTAAAGGATCAGTGGACACTGGATAGCTCTCAATTTCTTGAAAAGTCCCCTGATCACATAATAGCTCAATTCGCTCAAGAGAACTTAAGCGATAATGATGATCACAATAAGGACAAACCTGAGAGTTTTCTTCAAGCTTTTGCACCTGCAAGATCTCCTTGCAATTCACACACTTCTTCCACAGACCGGTGGGACCGCTATTGTGAGATCTCTTGACCTGCTTAATTTTAGGACTCTTAATTTCGTCAAACCAACCCATACACTCAAGGATAATTGAATGGGAATCTTTTGCCAAATTGTATCCAACCGCCGGCCTGTCCTATAATAATAAAGTGATAAGATCTATTTATCTCACTCTACTTTTTCTGCCTTTATTAGCTCAAGCAAGCTTTGAGGCACAGCATTGGCACCAATTAAGCTTTCCACAAAAAAAACAATTGGTGCAATTAGTTCAACGAGGGGTCAGCG
>SKGZ01000127.1 GCA_007117175.1 Bacteriovoracales bacterium
AGATTCCCCGACTTTTAAAACTGTTTTAAAATCCTCTAGCTTTTCATTGATTTGTAAAAGACGTGATCCTTGCATATCGTCATTATCTTCAATGATTTTTCCGATTTCTCTTTTAATCAGTGGGACTAGGATATTGCGCAGTGGTCTGCGGTTAGCCTCTCGGATACTAAAGACTGGAGACACATGAGCGTAAATTCGAGAGTATTCTGCATTGGCACCAAGTGCTACTCCCCCAATGCTGAAATTGCCCGCTCCGCTTCGAACACCACCAGCACTATTGACCATTTCATTATTCAATCCCATGAGTCCCATGAAATAACCAATCTTGGCACTAACTCCCATCACATCCACTTGCGCTAGGGTATTATCGGTTCCTTGAAATTGCCCTGCCACAAGACTGCGATTAAAGATAACCTGTCCTGCATAAGTTGGATAACTCCATTGAGAAATTGGTATTGCTTGAGGTGTGCCCTCGACCGCTGCCTTGGCAGCAGTTTGTGATATAATTTCTTGAATTTCTTCCTGATTTTTTGCCTGAGAATCAGTAGATAAAAAATTGAGGCTACTGATTGCTTGAGAACCGATCATAGTTGCCGTGCGAATCAGTTGATTCCAAACAAACGCTACCTTTTCAGAGCTACTAAAGGGAGTTTGTGGATCGCCGTAAAGAAAATTGAGCGCAAAACCCTCGAAACGTTCAGTGAGGAGTTTTCCTTTGACTAGGTGTGGAGGATGACTCACTTCACTATTAACTTGAATGTCAGGATCCTCAATTAAAAAAAGATCATTATGAGAGTTTCTTCTGGAGAGAAATTTTTCCAAAAGCAGTGATTGGACTGCCCCAGGTAGCTGCGAGGATGCGACGACATCTTCCCAGTCATTACGATTGAGTTGATTAATTCTTCGGGTAAGCCATTGAGCATCCTCAAATGTGCAATTAAACAAGTCAGGGTGAGGATAACTTCGTTGATCGTTAAAATCGAGTTCTATATTTTGGGAAATAACTCTACCCGCCCTCCAAGACAATAAGTTCACTGATCGATTAAAGTAGAGTAAATTGTAAGCGACAAGCAAACTGCTAAAAATTCTTCGATGTCTATGCTCTGCACTCATCTCACCGGCAAAAACACCTACTGCAAGATTGCGAATATTCTGATTGCGTAGCATTTCGGAGTTGAGATCTTGAACAATGACATAGGGTTGCTTCTGATCGATATGGATAACCCAATTTTCCACAATCTCTTGCGCTAAGTTATCATCTAAATCAAGAATAAATCTATTTTTCTCCTCATGATTTTCAAAGTTAATGCGAATTCGTTGTAGATACTTCATTGCAGGGATTTGGTAGCCTAATTTACGCAGTAACGTTTTGCGCATATTTTCTTGATGGGTGTAGGGGCCAAGTGAAAGCAAATATGGCTCACCATTTTTCTGTACAATAAATCGGGCCTGCCCCATGGTAGAATAACTCATTCGTGCAAAGAACACTTGGTCTTGATTTTGAATACTTATTTTTTCATCTTCTGCGTTGAGCTGTCTCAAGCTTAGATCAGTTTTAATCTCATT
Organism: Bacteriovoracales bacterium; assembly: GCA_007117175.1. Taxonomy (GTDB): domain Bacteria; phylum Bdellovibrionota; class Bacteriovoracia; order Bacteriovoracales; family Bacteriovoracaceae; genus SKGZ01. Next base: position 1,567 of record SKGZ01000127.1, read on the forward strand.
ACTCCAATAATCAGCATCCTCCATGGGGTCAATTCTTGAAAGATCTAATTGTCCCCCCCATTCTTGCTCTTTATATTGCATGATTTCTGAGGGAGTCTTAACTTGATTGTCTATTTTTAGATCATGGGCGATGGAGCCATTAAAAAACTGGGGGATGAGATTGGGCAAGGGAATTTCCTGAGCCCAAGAGACACAGCTGACTAAAAGTAATAAGGCTATTTTCATCGAAGCAGATCATAACTCAAATTCAGATCTTATGCTGTGAGTTTGTAAAATTTATAGGGGATAAGTGAGATTTAAGGGTGCTTGATTAACTTGAGCTGGTAATTATTCTTAGAGTAGATTGTTGCTCGTGCATCAAGGATAGGGTGCTCGCCAGTAAGCTCAACCCTGTAATTTTTCAATAAGTATAACATGATGACTTTCATCTCAATGATACCGAATTGCATGCCACTGCAGATACGTGGACCGGCACCAAACGGCAGGTAATTAAACCTTCCCAAATCACTTAGGGATTTTCCTATAAATCTTTGGGGCTGAAATGAATTGGGATCATCCCAGGTTTGAGTGGATCGGTGAGACAGATAAGGGCTTATCAATATGATATCACCTTGAGAAATATGATAGCCATCAATTTGATCATCCTCGACTGCGACTCGAGTGAAACCCCAGCCGGGGGGGTAGAGTCTCATGGTTTCAAGCAAACAAGATTCAATTGCTGGGATCCTTTTTAAGGAGTCAATACTAATATCGGTATTATTAAATGACTTTGCTTCTTCAATGCATTTATTTTGCCAATCTTGATTTTGAGATAAATTATAGCAGCACCAGGTAAGAGTTAAGGCGGAAGTTTCATAGCCGGCAAACATTAATGTAAATATATTATCCCTTATAAAGTTTTTATTTTTTGAAAAATTCACTGATTGTTGTGCTGCTTGCACTAAGATACTTGCAAGAGAAAAATGGCTATTTTCAGTTTTACTTTTATTGATACTTTCATCAATAATAAGATTGACCTCTCGAAGTGCTTTTTCAAATTTTTGTTTTTTCTTATCCCACTGCTTAGGGATAGGGAGAATCTTATAATTATCGTTAGCGAGGTAGTCAGTGAGAGTGAAAAGTGCACGATCTATAGTTTTATAGCTTTCAAAGTAATCTAATCCAATAATACACTTGAGTATAATATCAAAGGTTGTCTTAGTGAAAAGTTCTCTTAAGTCTTGACCAGTGTTCTTATTCTTGAAAAAAAAATCAATGTTTTTTTGCGCCAGTATTGCAAACTGCTCAATAGAGTTATTTAGGTATTGAGTACTAAGCAGTGGTTGAATTAAATTTCTTTGTTGTTTCCATTCTTCACCGTTGGCGATAAATACACTTTGACCAAAAATTTGCTCAAAATTTGTCTTTTTGATGTAATTCTTCATATTTGTTTGCATAATATGCTTAAGGTAATCGCTTTCAGTTATGACAATAATATGGCGAGGACCAATCCTTACTTTGAAGATTGGCCCATGTCTATCACGTAACTGAGAAAGCACCTTTAGGCGATTTTTCTTGTAACCAATGGCGTGGCCAAAGATTGGTAGGCCCTTTGAGTAAGGAATTTTCTTACTGCTCATTCTTTAAAACCTCAATATGGTACATTTGAACTTTCTCTGCATCAATTGCATCTTGATACTTTGAGCTGATATCAACATAGCCTCTGCGGTTTGCCTCTGGAATTCTCAGGTAGTTTCTCATGACTATCACACCATTGGGTGATAGTGACGGACGAATTTCTGTTAAAAAATTCCTCTCTACATCATTATAAAAGTAAGAGGGAACATCTGAGATTGATAGAAAATCAATATCTCTTTCGTCTTTAATACTATTAATAATATCATTTTGGACATAGCGAATTTTACATTTTGCTAAGCTCTTTTGGACACGATGAAAAGTCTCTGCTACTGCTTCGAAAAGATTTCCTTCTGCAAAAATAATTTCTCCATAGAAACATAATTGCATAAAAAAACTTTTCCGTGCCAGGTCATATCGCATGAGATGATCAAAGGCCTTGGAGTAATATTTTAGATAACTTTCAGGCACATTTTTTTTGATGAAGTTTCCTTTATACAGTAAGGCATTAAACATGCTTTTATTTCCTAGAATTGCCATTAATATTTCCCAGCGATATTTAGGAAATTTTTTTTCTAAAAAAAATAATTGATCTTTTATGTCCTTGGCTTCAAAAAGCTGCTTGATACTTTGTCTGCCAATGAGTGTTTTAACGATTTTGCTAAAAAATTGAAATGTTCGTTCCCATTTTCCGTTATAGAGAATGGAACTCCATCCTTGAGATTCAAAAAGATTTAGAAAGTAATTTTGATGAGTAGCATCAAGGTCAAGCTTGTCAAATATTTGTTTTCTGATCTCTCGATTCTGTTGAGAGGCATAAGGAGGATAACCCCAAAATAGTAAGAAGTTTTGGTGGTTAAGCTGCTTAAATGTCTGCTCACGCAGCTTTGCCAGCATTAACTGTTCAAGGCTGAGGTCAACGCATATTAACTCTTGTGTTTGCTCGCTTATGAGCGGTAACGACCTTGAGCCAGAACCGCACACACTGAGTATTTTTTTGGCGTTAAGATCTTTAAGTATATGATATTCGAGGGAGGTATCTTCATTGGCAAGGCTGTAATTCAGGGCGTTGAAGTACTTTGACACGGGCATTTTTCCCTTTTTTTTTCGTGATAAAAATTATAAAAAGTCTAGATGAATTTCATGACTCAACATCTTCAAGAAGCAATTGAAATTAATCAAAAGAGAAGACCACTGTATTCTAAACTCTCTGGTGGAAAATCACTAAAGATTTCTAATACACTTATCTTCTTTGAAAAGCTAAGTCTGGCTTCAAGTTATCCTCTAGATATCTTAGCAAAATACTGGCAAAAAAGAAACGTGCCTGTTCTTGAATATGAGTTTATACCAATGAGTGAGACTCCTGATTTTAAAGAGTGTTTTGCAAACCAACAGGGCATCACTCAGTCGTTTCCCGATCTTAAAACTCAGTTAATAGTCAAGGACTGTGCAAGTCTATTTAAAAATTCTGATTATCAAGGAATTGTTAATTACACTGATCGAGTAATTAAAGAGACAGAGGAATATTCAAAGCATATGTGTATGGTTAGACATATTCTTGAATCGATTCGTAGAGCAGCTTATTTGATAGAAAGACATATTGAAAACTCTCAGAAGTTACAAATAAGGTCTCCAGAGTTTATCTGTCGTTATTTACTTAAGTCGCAAATTTCAATTATTCATACGAGTAAGCTATTTGATTACTGGGCGCATCCTTTGCAAAAAGACGGTATACCCATTATTTTTCAGGATGTGCCCTTTATTCCTGCTCGTCCCGACAATTATTAAAGATTTTTTTTCAATAGAGCATACTCATGTACTCTTTCCGGGGTCCCAAGATGGTCAAAAAGGTGCTGGGAAACATTTCCTTTTCTGACACAGGCTCCACAGATAAGACTAATCCCATTTTTCTTCGCTTGCTTAATACTTGCATGGGCAAGTGCTGATGAAATCCTAGCTCCTCTTGCCGCAGGATCGACTAGTAAGCTTTTGATAATTAGTCGATCCTCGTCGATGAAACTATAAACATATCCAAGTTCACGGTTATCATTATCCATAATAAAATAAGAATATTGGAAATTAGTATTTTTTAGGAAATGGATGTGACTTTGAATGTATTCATCTTTTGTGATGGGTTGGTAAAGGTAGTTTTGTGAAAAACTAATAGTATTTAAATGATAGAGTAAATCGACTTCTTTTTCTCTATTGAGGTCAAGATTCCTAAAGTGAAGGCCTTGCTCAACACATTTTTGATACCCGAGTAGAGTTCGATTGTATGCGGTTTCAATTGAGCTATAAAAAGAACTTAAATACTGCTGATCGAGTAGATAGTTTAGCTTTAATAAATCAGTTAGAAAAAACTCAGGAGAGTTTGGCTCCCAATGATGGTTGTGATTAAAGCCTTGAATCTTTAAGCGATTAGAAAACCACACATTAATGTCAATTGGTCCGTACAATATTTTAAGGTGATTGACGCGACAATAGTTTTCTACCTCTTGCATTAATAATTTTAATGTATCAAAGTTTAAATAATCAAGGAAACCAAAAAAAGCTGCCTCCTTTGAGTATTCTGTTTGGTTGACGCAGACTCGAGCAATGTCATTTTTGCCGTCATTAATAATGATTAATTCCTTAGGTGTGGAATAAAAAAGGTTAAGTAGGTATTCATAGTATTGGCTAGCAGGTCGATGTCTTTTGCTATGATGTTTAAAATCTTCACCCACCCTAGAGAAACGCTTAATGAAATCTAACTTCTTTTGACTTTGAGATAGTTTTTCAATGTTCATGATTAAGAATCCTTACTTCTCCTTGAGTGGCATTTAATTCAATCTCATTGCCAGTTCTTAATCTTGTCAGTAGTTCACTGGGAACACCAACAATCGTCGGGATTCCTAGTTCTCTGGCAATAACAGCAGAGTGGGATAAAAGACTTCCTCGTTCAATGATGATTCCTATGCAAAAAGGGAAAAGAGTAACCCAGCCAGGATCTGTTCTCTTGGTCACAAGTATTTCTCCGTTCATATCTCTTGCATCATCAATGGAAAGAGCAACTCTGACTTTACCTTTAATATTCCCAGGACAGCAGGAAACTCCATAGAAAAGATTCGGATCATCACTGACTTTGATTTTATTTTTTAATAAATTACCACTTTCGAGAAGCTGGGGATTAGTTAAGCTTGCTCCTGCTGCTCCACAAGTTAAAAAACGATCAGGTGGATCTTGCTCACTTTGATAGATCGAAAATTCACTTCTTCTGATTGTAGCCAGCTCTTTTAGACAAAGTGATTCGGCCTTGCCATCGATAAAGTCAAAAATTTCACGATAACTTAAGTAAAAGCTATCTTTTCGATTTTCAATGAGCTCAAGTTTGTAAAGATGTTCATCAATGGCATTAAAGATCCTTCGGCTAATTCCAAATGATTTACTACGCAGAAAACGTAAGTTTTCTCTGTTCTTGACAGCATTTCTCGCATGTTTGAGTATCCAGAAGAATACTATTCTTTTTATTCCGGAAAGCTTTTGTTTGACGATAGCAATTGCCTTTTCCTTGATGAGTAATTCCCTTTGATACATTTGTTCCACAGAGTAATTTTTCATTTTTATATAATTTTTAATGTTGTTGAAAATGAAGTCTGGCTTGCTGTGAAGGTCTTCTTCTTCTAGTTTTTGTTCATTGTTGCAACGAAAACCGTACTTATGGAGGTAACTATCAATATCTCCTATTATTTTTGCTGGCATTTCACTGTTATGATAATCACTCACTATATCTTCGGTTGAGTGATTAAGTAGGTATTCGCGCAATGCCGGAACTTGATCATATTTTTCACTCAGTTGCATAATGGTGATTGTAGGCATTGTGGATTCAATTTCTCCTTGGCCACAGAGGAGATCATTTTGTAAGTTTTGATTTTCTTGCCCCGGTTGTATCCACTTTTGAGTAAGCTTTTTAAGAACGCCAAAAAAAATCATGACAAAGAAGTCATTAATAATGGGTGCTTTCCAAGAGTAGGTGACATTATTATTCCATTTAAGGTAGAGGTCTTTATTTTGCTTGAGGCTCTTACTTTTAAAATCATTTGCTAGGTACTCATTGTAAATTTCATTGAAATTATTCTGAAAAGTATTAATAATTTTATTAATATTGATAAACTTATAGATTAATGACCCGGCAACTGCAATTTGTTTGAGAACGGAGTACTTTGGAGCAGTTTGAACAAAATTAAAAAGATGTTGCTGTTCATCAGATAATTCTTCCTTGACTCCCATCATTGTTTCCATGAAGCCTTGATTGCTTGCGGAGCCAGGAATGAGAAAAAGAAGCTTGTACCAGTTGATAAGATTGTAGTAGACGCGCCCCCTAATAAACCCCAACATATTCTCGAAAGCGTAATCATACTCCTTGATGATTTTTTCAGGTACATTCAAAATGCGACAAGTCTGTCTATAGACAATAGCATAAGCCTCCTTGGTTAGTGAGAAAGTAAGGGGAGTTGTCACACCAGAAAAGCTTTCGACTATATTTGAATTATCCCATAAGATAGTCTCTTTACCAAGAATAGTTTCATTGTAAAAGGATAAGGGAGGAAGGGTAGTGATCGGCCGCATTTGCAATATAGAGATTTCTTGATCTTCAATGGCCCATTCAATATCGAGGGGCATTTGGTTCTGTTCCTCTAGTTTTATTGCTAATGTTGCTAATTGCTGTAGTTCTGAATCAGTGATACTTTGCTGATGGGCCTGATTTTCATTAAGTGAAACTTTTAATATTCCAGCTTTTTCACAGTTTTTTAAAAATTGGTATTCTTTAATCTTAATGTCTTTTTGGATCGTCAGCTTGACACGATCAACTTCGAAGTGATCAGAGTCCAGTTCACCACTGACAAGACCCTCACATTGTCCCCACACGGACTCGATAATAATATTGTTTTTATCTATGAGATCAATGGGATTTCGGGTGAAAAGAACTCCGGAGGATCTTGAGTTGACCATTCTTTGTATGACAACTCCCATTGATATTTGATCAAAGGATAAATTATTTTTTTTTCGGTACTCGAGACATCTTGTGGAAAAAGCACTTGCCCAGCATTTAAGAATAGATGATGTTATATCACCAAGAGTTCGTTGATATAAAAAACTTTCAAACATGCCAGCAAAAGAGTTTTCATTGGAGTCTTCGTCGAGTCCGGAGGAGCGGATCGCTAATTCAGATTGCGCTAGGTTGTTTTCAATGATTGCATTTTCTAGAGCGTTAATTTCTTGCTTTGAGAAACTATGAGCAAGGATCGTTGATTGAACCTTTTCACTAGTTGCCTTAAGATTGCTTTCATTAATGAGTGAATAAATATTATGACTTTTTAAGAAATGGGTAAAGGTCTCAGCTGAGATAACGACAAAATTTGGAACGGGTGCTCCATGATCATGCATCACCTTGAGGTTCCTGGCCTTACCTCCTCCCAGTCGACTTATTGAGGTTACTGAGGATTCGCAGTTATAAATAATCATGATATCATTCCTTTTATGGCCAAAAAGTAAAGATTATAAATGAGGATTAATGAGATGATTCCCTCTAGATGCTTGAACAGGGTTTGGTCTCTGTAAACCCTTATTTGAGTGATGATTAATAAAAGATAAGGGATGAATACCCATAAAGTAGAATCTAGTAGATAAGCCCCTAGTACAGGTAATGTGCTCAAAACAAGTATGAGTGCGTGAGTCATCTTTTTCTTATAGTGCATAAGATAGGTTCCAAGAATAGGATGGGCATTAGGGTCCATTTTGCGACCCACCTCAAATGCGAAAAAAGATCCTAGAACGATTAGGCAAAAAGCAATGACATTGCTCTCTAATAAGTGAACTGTTGGGCTAAGCGCTAAAATCACATATAAGCAGGTAGGTAGAATAATAATTTGATGTGAGATGGCGTAGAGGATAGGACTCTTGTTGATTATATTGGGAATGAAAAATTCCTTATACATTAAATAGAGCCAGAATATTGTTGTTGTCAGGGCGATTGCACTTTTATTATTAATGAAAACGAAGGAAAGCATAGTGGCAAAGATGAGCAATGCAAATGTGACTCTCACCAAAAGTTGAACCTGATATGTTGTGACTAGCCCTCTGGGAAGAGGCCTTTGAGAATGGGCAATCTTATCTTTTTCATAGTCTTTGAGCTCATCCATTAGTCTTAATTCTGTCATGAAAAGTATAAGTGAAAATAATATTAAAACAGTTTCAATCCAATTGGGATTGGCTATGAAAGTGTATTGAACGGAGAGGAAAAGACCGATTGCTAGAATTGCATTAGCAATAATGGGCACACGTTCTTTAGCAAAGATAAGTATATTCTTCATGGGGACTCCCTTATAAAAGCTTGCATCTCGATCTATTCGCGAGCGATGTCTAATGTCTCTGATAATTTTTCTAGTAATAACGTCATCTATTTGAGGAAAGTGCTGAGTGATTAATTTTTTTTTATCTTCAATGTTTTCTCCTAAGAGTACTAGCTTGTTATTAATAGATTTCAGAAAGGATTGACTGGATTTTAACAGAGCATAGACTGTTTGTTCTGTCTCGAACTCATCCGGAGTTTGAAAGTCTCTTCCTTGATAAAAATAACCCTCTTCTCGTTTGATAATGCGATCACCCATATTATGCCAAACCCTGCCATCTTCATCAATTTTTTTACATATCGCATTGGCGTAATCATCCCCTTCATAAAGGTCAGAAACATGCTTGCCACTGACCCAAGCAATTCCAGATTCAAGATTGAGATCAATCTCATCGATAGTGTCTCCTAAGTAAAGGGTTTGGTAGTAACCATGCTTTCTGCTTATTTTGACTGCATGCTTAAGCTCAGAGATACATACTGGTTCGGCTTCAGTCGAACCATAGACGTGGTGGAATTTTGCATTTGGCCATCGCGTCATGGCGCGATGATAGAGGTCATTATCACACAATGCTCCACCCAGATGAAAGGCATCGAGCGAAAGTGTCTCAGTCCAATCCAGTAGTCTTTTTAAAAATTCTGGCCCACAGGCAACGGTATCAACGGTGTATTTCTCAGGTAGTGAGTCAAGTGACTTTAATGTGCGATAGTCCCACCTGTTGGGAATAATAAGGCTACCTTTGCCAAGTGTTAAATTAATTAAGGTGAGATTTGTAAAAATTGTTAAATCAAGTTTGTCACAATGCTGATAGGGCAGGTACTTTTTTAGCACATCTGACTGATCAATTAAAAACTGGTGTTTTCGGTGTACCCCCTTGGGTAAGCCACTTGTGCCCGATGTAAAGGTTAAGATGGCGTTATCATCTGCAGACATTGGTTCAACCGTAATTGAACCTTTCGGATTTGAGTATTTTTTTAAGACCTTGGAGCTGAAAATCCTTTTAATACTTCTTACTTCTTTAGATCTTGCCAGTAATAAGTATCCAATTTGAGATGTCATCAGAGCTTTAGGCTTATGTTTGCGAATAATCATATTAATTGAACTTACCTTCATCCATGGCTCAATCAACATAATGCTGCCACCAAGACCCAATGTTGCAAGTATAAATGCATAGAGACCAGCTGTTGGTTGTTCAAAAATAATGAGATTATCTCCTCTCTCAAAGTTGATACTCCTAAGGTAGTGCTGTGCCGAAATAATCAAGTTGGTCAAATCTTTAAAACTGACAGTGTTTTGAAAAGACTTTTGACCTTTGTAAAATAAGATTGCAGCTGCCTCAGAGTGGAGGTGCTGACTATTAATATAGTTATCTAGGCAGTTCATTTATATCGTGACTTACTTTATTAGACATTGATCTGGTATTGGCAAGGGCATGCTGACGGCATAGTTCAATTTCTTCATCTGTGATTTCAATCTTATGCCCCATGATGGCCGAGAGTTTAATTCCATGCTTTCTTGCTAGTCGATCAATTTCATAGACATTCTGATAGCTAATCTCTCTGGACATACTGAATGATTCAAATCGGCCCTCCATTGCTAAGAGTGCAGTTTCTGCTAGACAAGCATAGACGGTGTTGCCAGACAGTCCAATGTCAATTTTCAGCTCCACATCCCCAGGAAGTTCAACTTCTCCACTTGCGATAACTAGTACATCGGGTCTTGATCTTGCATCTTCTTGTGAAATATCAAATGGTCTAGAGACATCACAGATAACGCAACCAGGCTTCACCGTTTGAATCTCTAGTATTTTTTTCCCTTGCGCACTGGTGGTGGTAATGATGAGATCACTCTGAGCGGTATATTCATTGGGATTTGTGGTAAATATGACGTCACAGCCGGGATTAATTTCTACTAACTCTTCTTTTAGATCGATTAATTTGTATGCTTTAGGCGCTACCAAGATCACTCTTTGCCAATTTTTACACAGTACTTTGGAGTTTACCTTTCCGATACTACCAGTAGCTCCTATAATCATGACCGTGCCTTGATACATCCCATCTTTTTTCTTTAGGAATTTCATTTTATCAATAGCGTAATTAGCAGCCCATAACGTCGCTGCTGCAGATAATGAGTTGCCAGTGGTAACAGGAATAGGCGAGTACCTGTTAATGGTGACACCGGCATCTCCAAAGACTTTTGTATAGGCTCCCAACCCAATTATTTTATTTCCCTTAAGATCTGCTTTATGAGTCACGTTAATAAGTTTTTGGTACATTTTGCTCTTGTTTTTTTTCATCATCATTTGCGGCGTTTCTGTGACGGCATAGATATCCCCGAT
>SKGZ01000085.1 GCA_007117175.1 Bacteriovoracales bacterium
ATTGGTATTTATGCTGTTTTAGTTTTTGTGTTCAATTCTTTTGCAAAGCCCTTTTTAATTATGAGCACTATTCCTTTGGGATTGCTAGGAATTACCATAGCTTTTTGGCTACACGATAAGCCCATTAGCTTTTTAGCGCTAGTGGGTATGATTGGGCTGGCAGGAATTATTGTCAATAATGGCATTGTTTTAATTAGCTTTATTGATGAGCTCACAGAAAAAGCTGAGTATCACTTTCATCAGGCCCTGGCCAAAGCTTCCAGCTTAAGACTCAGGGCCGTCAGTGTGACCTCCATCACAACCGTCATGGGGCTTTTTCCAACTGCTTATGGGATCGGAGGCTCAGATCCGACCTTAACCTCCATGACACTGGCCATGGCATGGGGACTGACCACTGGAACCATCTTAACTCTGATTTGGATTCCTTGCGGCATCGCCATCCTAGCAGATTTCATGAGTCTTTTTGGCTTTTCACAAACCAAGGAATAAAACGAGACGTTTCTTTTTGATATTTTTGAAACTCTAAATCATCTTTTTTCTTTTCTTCCAACATCGCCACCCCAGAAACCTTAAGCAAGAAAAAATTAAGAATGAGGGGACCAATCCAAGCATACAACCAAGCATCGGTAGACAATGAAAAAAGGTAAATCCCCCACCATAATGTTGCTTCACCAAAATAATTAGGATGGCGACTGTAACGCCACAAACCCTTTTTGCAAATTTGTCCTCTCTGACTTTCTTGTTCTTTAAATTTTCTTTTCTGAGAGTCCGCAAGAGTTTCAATGAAAAACCCTAGCAACCAGATCAGCAGGGCAATCACATCAATCCAATGAAACTGCTGATGCTGGGCAAAGATAATAAGAGGCAGACTGGAAAAAATCACAAAACTGAGTATGGTTTGCAACCAAAACACACGAAAATAGGCTTGCAAATTTGCCTTTTGCCCCCATTCTTCTCTCCATTGAGCATACCTTTCATCCTCCCCTACTTTGGCATTTCTTTCGCAGAGATAAAAAGCTAAACGAGCGCCCCAGATCAAAGTTAAAAAGGCTACTAAAAAAGAACGCCAATCAATTATTTCCACCTGCAATATGGCCAGTAAAGCAATGATACTAGCCGATAATCCCCATGCTATATCGATGACGCTAAAATCTTTTTTCCACAAAGCATAAAAGTAAAAAAGGTGAAAAAAACTTGCCAGGGCAATTAAGATCCATAAATAACTCATTTGAATAACTCCTTCTTGTCCTTGCTTTCAAAGCCGGCACACTCTTGCCCAGAAGCCTGTTTCACAACCACAGAGGGAATTTGCTGGCTCTTAATCTGATACAGTCGACAACCATGGGGAACACCTTGATCCCAGGTAATGAAATAAAAACGACAATGACGGCAAATAGGACGTTTAGGCTGTTCAGTCATGTAATAATTACCCTTGTCTGTGTCTTATTATTTTACAAAAAAAATAGCGTTGTGCCTAATTTTAGCTCAGAACGCAATATTTACTTTATTGGCATTTTAACTCTATTTGCCATGTTAAGTTAAAAGCTGAAAACAAACCTTCAACAAAGGAAGTTCTAGCTGTGGATAAAATGAATGAAGAAAATCAACAAATCCGATTGCGAGTGTTGAACTGTATGGAAACTGAAGTGGATTCAGATCCTTTGCAGGAAATACTTGCTGAGCCAATCCAAGATCAAGAGCAATCACTCTCGGCACTTTACTTCTATCAGGCATTTCATCCCTATTCTGTTGAGGATGATGAGCAATATCACTCTCTATTAGAGCAAATCAGACAAAGCCAGTACCTGATCATGAAAATAAAGTACTACCGAAACCACTTTTTTTAAATCTAGCCTTCCATCTCTAGCAATATTATAATAGCTGATATGCCAAGCTTAATGACATCCACGATGCCTATCGAACTTTTAGGTGAAATTAACTCCTATATCGCTATTGGTATCAAGGTTGTCTGTGCTATTTTTGTAGGTGCAGTGATCGGACTCGATCGAGAGAAAAAACTTAAGTCTGCTGGAATCAAAACACAAATTCTTATCTGTTTGGGAGCGACCTTATTTACTCTTATTTCACTGTTAAACTACCAGTACTACATCAATACTAATCCTAGTGATCCCAATCGAGTGGCCGCACAAATTGTCAGTGGTATTGGCTTTTTAGGAGCGGGGGCGATCTTTCAACAAAGAGGCTTAGTGGTGGGAATGACCACTGCTGCTGCCATCTGGATTGTAGCCGCTCTAGGGATCGCCATTGGTTCTGGCTATGTTTTTTCCGCACTTTTATTCACACTGACAACCCTTATTGTGCTGAATATGATCGAACCCCTGATGAGGTTAATCCAGCCAGAAAAACATTTTATTCTCGAGGTCATTGGTTCTGATGATGGATTAAAACGTCTGAGTCGTAAACTGGATGAACTTGAAACTAATATCATTGACCAACAAGTCTTTTCTAATAAAGAGACCAGTAAGTCTAACGTGCACCTTGACATTCGCGCTAGCAACCGCGAATTTAAGAGGATTATTGAATACTGCAATTCTTCAAAGTCTATCGAACAATTCACCTTTCAAGTCACCAAGTAATTCAGATGCGATTTCGCGGAATAGAACAGCTTTACCAACAAAAGGCCTTAGAAAAGCTAAAGGATTCACATGTCATCATTGTTGGTCTTGGTGGTGTGGGGTGCTGGGTAGCAGAATCCCTTGCTAGGTCAGCTGTGGGGCAGATCACTCTTATTGATCTGGATGAAATCTGTGTCAGCAATATTAATAGGCAGCTACAAGCTCTTGAGAGCACTATTGGACAGAGTAAAATCGAAGTGTTAGCAAAAAGAATTGCTGAAATTAACCCTGAATGCCAAGTTCACCTCAAGCATGATTTTTATACCGCGGAAAATGATCACATACTTTTTGAAGAAGAAGCTGATTTTGTAGTGGATGCAATCGACTCATTAAAAGCAAAGTGTCATCTGATTGCTCAATGCCATCAACAGAAAAAAGCAATCATCACCAGCGGTTCAATGGGAGGTCGCAAATACCCAGAGAAAATTAAAATTGATGATCTCAACTTTTCCTTTAATGACCCCTTACTTTATCGCCTGAGGAAAATTCTTCGCAATGAATTTAAATTTACAGACAGTAAAACGGAGCCTTTTCAAATTCCCTGTG
>SKGZ01000033.1 GCA_007117175.1 Bacteriovoracales bacterium
CTCAAGAAGGCGGTTAAATTTTATTCCACTTTCTTTCTCAATAAACTTCAATTTTTCTTTTACACTTTGCTCTATTGCTTTGTTCATATTGTAAAAGGCAGAAGATATTTTGAAATATCCTGCCGTAGCTCCTTCGCGTATTTGCTCAGCTTTTTTATGTTGGGTTTTTGATTTTTTCCTGACATATATATCTTAAGTGCCTTTATCGCTGTCTCAATATCAAGAAGTCTAAAGGCATCAATAATTGTTCGCTCCTTATCAAAGATTTTAACAGTAAGGCCTGACATCTCAATTTCCTGAATCCCAATCTCGAAATTTCTCATGCGAATAGTTCGAGTATTAGGAATATCAATTTTTGAATGCTTATGCGAAATCGCAATCCAATACTCATCCATAAAATCATCACTCAACTCATAGTAAATGAGCGCAGAAAGAAGGCAGATCGCCCCATTCATTCGTTTTGCTGTTGTCGCTAGTTCAAACCACTTCTCATCATGGATTTCAGAAAGCTTGGCTCCGCGATATACACCTTGTCCTATTCTCTCGATCACTCCAGTTTTTACATAATAAGAAAGTATTCTCCGGCTTATGCCTACTTCTTCTGCATCTTTTGTCGTAAAAAATAGCTTTTTTTCTAGTTTTTTCATGTGTAACATTCCAAACCCATAGATGATTATCGGGTGATTTTTGTTACATTTTAGCATAGAACATAAAATGTAACAATATAACCCCAAATATAGTATCTGGGTAATATTTGTAACATTTAACCTTTTTGAAGGGGTACGATAAACCAAACCCTACTCACAAAATAAATACACTGACCAAAAATGCACGGAGCACTGACCAAAAATGCATAAGAAGCATAAGAATTTAAAATCATTCAAGAAATAGTAGTTGAAAAAATAAAGATCCACATTTCAAGGGCCCTGTCTCTTAGTTAATTTCTTAAGTTTTTAGATCAAATTATATTTTTGACAATTAAACTTTAGAAAAAATGTAATTTTGTAGTTTTTCAGCGATTTTGAGGCATTTAATCTATTTGACTAAGATAAACCTGATGAAAGCGAGAGGGACTGGGTTTATTGAGAAATTTTAAAATGGGCTGAGCTGCAGCGATCACTTGATCCAAGTTCAGTCCATGATCCAAACCCAGATCCTCAAAAAGATAAATAAGATCTTCGGTGGCCACATTACCAGTGGCCCCCTTAGCATAAGGACAGCCTCCCAAACCGCCGGCAGAGGCATCAAAGGTTCTGACTCCCATCTGCAGGGAGGCCAGCACGTTGGCAACGGCCATGCCGCGGGTGTCGTGAAAGTGTAAGGCGATACGATCCAAGCTGACAATTTTTTGCACTTCTTTTAACAGTGTTTGCACTTGCTTGGGCCTGGCCACACCGATGGTGTCACCTAGCGAGACTTCACAAACTCCATGCTCTAAGAGCTTTTCAATCAGTTGCAAAACAGAAGAAATAGCAACATCACCTTGATAGGGGCAACCAAAACAGCATGAAATATAACCGCGCAGTTTTTCATCAGGCCGAATCAATGAACTAAATTCAGCAAGGCGATTGAGAGATTGATCAATAGAGGCATTAATATTTTTTTGTGAAAACTGCTCACTAGCCGCTGCAAAGAAGGCAAAGCCTTTAAGATTAACCTTGCGGGCATTTTCAAAGCCTTTCAGGTTAGGGATCAAGGCCCAAAAGAATTGCTCTTGTTGATCACTCAGTCCAGCTAACACTGAGCTAGCATCGGCCATTTGCGGTAAGGCCTTAGGATTGACAAAACTAGTGACTTCTAAGGATTGATAGCCTGCTTTGATTAAATCCTTGATAAATGCGATCTTCATCTCAGTGGGGATGAACTGACTTTCATTTTGCAGTCCATCTCGGGGTCCCATCTCAATAATGTGAACTTTTTCTAAACTCATGCTTCTTTCAATTTTACTAGAATTTCTTGCACACTGACTTGTTCACCAACTTTTTTGTAGATTTTTTCCACTATGCCATCTTGCAAGGCCTTAATGGGGTGCTCCATTTTCATGGCCTCAAGTAGCAGTACATCCTCACCTGCTTTGACCGCACTGCCTTCATCTTTTAAAATTTTAAAGACCTTACCAGGCATAGGAGAAAGTAACTCTAAACCACTTGCTGCTTGAGAGCTGGCCTGTTGCCGACCAGGTAATTCCACAAGGTAGACTCGCCCTTGTTTATTCACAAATAGACCCTGGGCATTTTCATAAAAGCTTAATTCATAAACACCTTGTTGATCCCGTACTAAAAGACAATGAGGAGAAATCATTTTTAAAATTTCACCGCAATATTTTTGAGCGTTCAGCTCTAATTGAAATTTCTGATCACAAATCACAAAACTTTGATACTCAAAGTCTTGCTGATTAATTTTTAATTGATTCATCTGTTAACCTATAATTTTTAAGTTCTGCCCAAGGATCTTTTTTATAACTGGCGATAGAAAAACGATTGTTTTGCTGACTGTAGCTGGCAGCAATGAGAGCTGAAGCTAAAGTTTGTTCATCCACATGAGTTTGAGTGAGAAACTTTTTCCAATTTTGATCTAAGTAATTAGTGCTGATTTTATTTTGTCTAAATTCTTGTGAATCCAGTAGGGTTTGCAAGTACAGATTATTATTAGTCACTCCGGCAAAAGGTAAGTTCTTTAAAGCGGCAATGGATTTATTAATAGCTCCCTCACGAGTGGAGTCCCAAACAATTAGCTTGGCAATCATGGGATCATAGTTCACGCCCACATCATTGCCTTCAGCATAGCCCGAATCTAAGCGAACATGAGCGTGCTCAACACTGCCGATTCGAATAATTTTTCCAGTGGCCGGTAAGAATTTTTGCTGAACATCCTCGGCATAGATTCGACACTCAATGGCCCAACCATTTTGCCGCAATTGACTTTGCTCAAGGGGTAGTTTTTCGCCAGAGGCGACTTTAATTTGCCAGGCCACTAAGTCTTGTCCGGTGACCATTTCAGTCACTGGGTGTTCAACTTGCAAACGAGTGTTCATCTCTAAAAAGTAATAACTGCCATCCTCATCGAGGATAAACTCCACAGTTCCAGCACCGCAATAATCAATACCTTTGGCCAATTGCACCGCACTGGCACAAATACTTTGTCTCAACTCAGCTGTTAAACTTGCC
>SKGZ01000260.1 GCA_007117175.1 Bacteriovoracales bacterium
TCATTAATGAGTTGGTTAATCATCCCCTTTGCCAAGAGATACTTTATATCAGAACACGATGAGAGAATTAAGGTGAGACAGAACGTTGAAGCTAAAAAAGCTCAGGCCATGAAAGAATTAGCTGAGCAAGAAAGAGAACGGGCTAATCTGCAGACTCGATTAATAGACATAAGAAAAGAGGCCAGTGACTTTATTGAAAAATATAAGCAGAGCAATCAAAGTGAGCTCAATGAAAAGCTGAATAAAATGGATCAGGATTTTAAATTACAATTACAAAGAGAAGAACAGGCCGCCATAGAAGGTTTAAAAAAAGAATTACTGCACAACGTGGTTCTTAAAACCAAGAGTAGCGTGGCCCAAAATTCAGATTTAAAAACCCAAGTAGAGCAAAACCTGAGTAGAGGATTTTAAAAGTGAAAGAAAAACAAGTTGCCAAGATCTATGCCCATGCCATCAAAGAACTTAAGCAAGGGATCACTTCTGAGTTTGCTAGTTTTATGGAGTTATTAAACTCTTCTAGTGACTTTGAAAATGTTATGTTTTTGCAAAACTTTCAAAGGCAAGAAAAGCAAAAGGTTCTAGAAGATGTCATGGAAAAGGCGAACTTTTATAAAGAGCTTAAAGGAGTTTTAAATTTCTTATTAGCTGAAAATCGTTTTTCTATCGCCCATATGATTTATGCAGAACTGGTCATGTTAGAAGATCTAGAAAAAGGCTTTGTTAAGGGTCTTGCCGAGGGTCCAGATGCTCAACCGAATGCAGAATTAGTAGAAAAAGCCAAGGCCATTATCGGTGAAAAAATTGGAAAAAAAATTGAAATTCAATACAAGCAAAATAAAGATTTAACCGCAGGTCTTAAAATGACAGTGGGTGACTATCAATTGGATGGAACCCTTGATCATCAACTAGAGCAATTTGAAAAAACAACACAATTATAAATAGGAAAGTTAAAATGAGTACAACAATTAAGCCCGAAGAAATTACCGCCATTATCAAACAAAGAATTAGCGATTATGACAGTAGGTTGAATATCAATGAGGTAGGAACAGTTCTCACTATCGGTGATGGGGTGGCAAGAGTTTACGGCCTCAAAAATGTACTAGCTGGAGAGTTAGTGGTTTTTAGTGATGGTACCAAGGGGATGGTTCTGAACTTAGAAGAGAGCAATGTGGGTGTTGCTGTTTTAGGAACAGATACCAATATCAAAGAAGGCTCAACTGTAAAAAGAACAGAAGAAATTGTGCAAGTTCCTGTGGGGGACGCTCTGTTAGGCCGAGTGGTCAACGCTATTGGAGAGCCACAAGATGGGCTGGGAGATATTAAGGCAACTGAATTTAAGAGAGTGGAAACTAAAGCTCCTGGAATCATTGCCCGTAAGTCAGTGCACGAGCCATTGCAAACAGGTATTAAGGCTATTGATTCCATGATCCCCATTGGACGTGGTCAACGTGAGCTGATCATTGGAGATCGTAAAACAGGAAAAACCGCGGTGGCCATTGATACCATTATGAATCAAAAAGGTAAGGATGTGGTCTGTGTTTATGTCGCTATTGGACAAAAGCAATCCACGGTTCGTCAGGTTTATCAAAAACTAAAAGATGCTGGAGCAATGGAGTACACAACAATTGTCACAGCCACTGCTTCTCAGTCCGCACCACTTCAATACATTGCTCCCTATTCAGGTTGTGCCATGGGTGAGTACTATCGAGACAATGGTAAACATGCCCTTATTATTTATGATGATTTGACTAAGCAGTCTCAAGCCTATCGTCAGCTTTCATTATTATTGAGAAGACCTCCTGGCCGCGAGGCTTTCCCTGGAGATGTTTTCTATATTCACTCACGCTTATTAGAGCGAGCTGCCAAGCTGAGTGATGAGCAGGGTGCGGGTTCTCTGACAGCGCTACCGGTGATTGAAACTCAAGAAGGTGACGTTTCTGCTTATATTCCCACTAACGTGATTTCTATTACTGACGGTCAAATTTACTTGGAGTCAGATCTTTTCAACTCGGGGATTCGGCCAGCGGTGAATGTTGGTTTATCTGTTTCAAGGGTGGGTGGTTCTGCGCAAGTGAAGGCCATGAAGAAAGTTTCAGGAACACTTCGCTTAGACTTGGCTCAGTATAGAGAGCTTGCAGCGTTTGCTCAATTTGGTTCAGACCTGGATGCCGCCACTCAAAGACAGTTAAATAGAGGGGCAAGATTAATTGAGATCTTAAAGCAGCCACAGTACACCCCCTTAGATGTCATTGAGCAGGTTGTGGTCATTTACGCTGGAACCAAGGGATTTTTTGATGAAATTCCAGTGAATAAAATTCGCCAAGCTGAGTCTGACTTTGTAGATCATATGAAAACAAAGCACGGTGATCTAATGGATAAAATTAGAGAGAAAAAAGAAATTACTAGCGAGTATGAATCCCAGTTAGTTGAGGTCATTAAAGGCTTTTTAAAATCCAATCAGTATTAGTGAGTAGAGTAAAAAATGGCAAATATTAAAGACCTCAAAAAGAGAATTAGAAGTACCAAAGGTACTTTTAAAATCACCAAGGCCATGAAGCTGGTCTCTGCGGCGAAATTATCGAGAGCTCAACAGCGTATTAAAGGACTTAAGCCCTATTCTGTGGAGTTGCAAGAAATTGTAAGGGCAGCGTCTTCAGTCAGCACTCAATATCATCATCCCTACTTTGCAGAAAAGAAAAATCCACACAGTGTGATGTTAGTGATCTCAGCGGATAAGGGTTTATGTGGGAATTATAATTCCGCACTGGTAAAAAAAGTTAAAAAATTCATCTCGGAAAAAACAGATGAGCAATTTAAGATTTACTATATTGGTAAAAAAGCCAAGGAGATCTTGGCCAAGAGCTTTGAAACGGGCAAGCATTACCAATTTGAAAAAGCAGAACCCAGTCAAAAAGAGTTAAGAAATGTGGGTAATGAACTTTCCAGTCTTTTCACTCAAGGGGAAGTGGGCAAGGTTTATTTAGCCTATAATACCTTTTACTCGGCTATGAGTTTTGAATCCACAGTGGAACAGCTTTTGCCTTTTACCGTTAGCGAAGAACAGCAAGAACAGGTGAAAGAAAAATATCCACTGGACTTTAAGTATGAGCCCAGTGCTCAGCAAATTTTGGATGTGATGATTCCAGAGGTTTATAGCAA
>SKGZ01000078.1 GCA_007117175.1 Bacteriovoracales bacterium
CCTAAGTGGGAAATTCCAAAGGCAAAATCAAGAAAAGCGAAGGGGTATTATTGGATCACTCCAGAGATATCAGTTCTTATCCCACTTATGTTACGTCGAGCACGCATAGATTCAGGTTTATCGCAAAATCAATTAGCAAAGCGCTTAAACATCTCAACCCAACAATTACAAAAACTGGAAACTCCTGGAAAATCAAATCCAACAGTAAAAACACTCGCTCGAATTTCTGAAGAACTTGGAGTACCACTAGAAGTAAAACTTGTTGCCTAGGTTGCTGTTAAACCCCTGCTAAACTCCGGAAGTTTTTTATGTAACAATATCCGAAAAACAGGAGGTTGACCCGGAAGTTAAAATCTTTGCACTTGAAGTTACGCCACATGACTATAGGAGAAAATTATGAAACTTGGAAAAAATGTCAAAAGTGCAATTAAAGAAAAATTTATTAGTGATAAAAAATACGGTAATCTTACTCCTGGAAAAGCACTAAAGATCTACCGTGAGTTAAATGGTTATTCTCAAAATAAGTTAGCAGAGTTAACAGGTCTTCAACAGTCAACAATCTCTTCTCTAGAAAATGACCGTATCACTATGGGGATTGATAGAGCTAAAACGCTGGCATCAATCCTTAACGTCCATCCAGGGTTACTGGCATTTGCCGACTGGGAAATGGCAGCTTAATTTGAGGACTAATTCAAAAAAATAAATAGAAAAGTAGATAAAAACACTTACCGACTGTTTTTCTCTTCAAATTTCAAAATGATAGACACAAAGTGCCCGAACTACCCGAAGTAGAGACTATTCGCAGACAGCTCAAACGCTATCTACCTCTGAAAATTACCGCCCAACAAGTGGGAGTCAATCTCACACCCAGGATCTGGAAAAAAAGTGCGGCAAGTTTGCGTTTAAAAGACAAGAGCATCGTGAAGCTCGGCCGTCATGGAAAATTTCTCATTTTTGATTTAGATGATGGTACCCACCTTTTATCCCATCTGGGTATGAGTGGTGCATGGCTAATCAGTGAAGAAAAGTTTCAGAAACCTCATCACCATCTGATATTGCAAGTGGAAAATAGGCAGGGACAAAAATGGTTTTTAAGTTATTATGATCCTCGGCGCTTTGGCCATCTTTATCATTTAGACCAAAAGCAATTTAAGGAAAAACTGGGCCAATTGGGATGTGATCTAGTCAGTTCCAATTTTACCACTAAGTATGTCCAAGAATGCTTTCAGCGCTATCCGCAAAGACTGCTCAAGGTGTGTTTACTGGACCAAAAACTCTTTGCTGGCTCTGGTAATTATATTGCCAATGAGGTGTGTGCTCGGGCAAAAATTGATCCCAGAAGACGTTGTGCAGAGCTTAACCTTAGGCAAATTAAGAGAGTGCATCAGGCCTTTGCCGACGTTCTCAACCCGGCCATTGTGTCCTCAGGAGTGACCTTTCAAGGGGGCTATCAGGACCTGGAGGGACAAAAGGGTGAAGGGGTGAATCATTTAGTGGTTTTCTATCAAAAGATTTGTCAGATGTGCCAAAAAACTGAAGTGAAGAAAATAATGCTAGCAGCAAGGGGGACCTATTATTGTCCCCGCTGCCAAAAGTAAATTAAGCTTGTAATTTTTCGTTTTTCAATTGATCAATCCAACGTTGAACTGATTCATTCTTAGCATTTAACTCTCTGGCCTTGAATAAATGCTCCATGGCCTTTTCAATATCTTTTTGATGGTAGCGAGCGATGGCCAAAGAAAAGTAGATATCATCAGTTTTATCCACTCCACCTTTTTTCAAGCTTTTTTCAAGAGCAGCAATGGCCTCATTCCAATTTTCGTTTTGCACTTGCATCATCCCCAAGCGAGCGAAAAGCTTACCATCTTGGGATAAATCAGCAGCAATCTTAAGGGTCTCTAAACTTTGCTGATAGTCTTTAGCAGCGTAGTGACACTGTGAAAGAAGATCCATATTTTGAGCAGTCACTTCCACTTTATTTGCTTGCATTTCTTTTTGCAAAATGACTGAAGCTCGGTGAGCAAGTCCCATGAATAATTGTAAATTGACCATGGCAAGAATATCTTTTTCTTCTTTCAAATGACCTAATTTATGGGCCAACTCCATAGTGGCCAAAGCTTTTTCGTCTTGCTTTAAGTTTAAGTAAACTCCAGAGAATTGCTTCCAATAATTATCTTTTTGTGGATACTGGGCCGTTAAGATGGCCAAGATCTTTAAAGAATTTTGAAAGTTTTCCATTTCAAAATTTAAAGCTAAGGCCAATTGCAACCACTTCTCATCAGGTTTATCAGTGGAATTAATGGCCTGATTGATATATTTTAAGGCTTCTTCCTTTTCATCTTTTTGCGCTAAGATATTGGCCATAATCACGTAACCTTCAGCGTTGGGTTTGTCTACAAAAGCAAACCATTTCACCATTAACTCATGGGCCTTCTCATAATTTTCTTCAGCTAAGTAAAGCTGAGCCAAATTATAAATAGAAACTAAGGTTTGTGGCATGGGAAGTGCGTTGACCTTTAAGGAGTTTTCTAAGGCCTTCATTGCCAATGACATTTCTTCTTTTTGCGCAAATAAAAAACCTAATTGCTGCCATACTTGTGCGTACTCATCTCTACGATTTTCAGTTTGCTTTAAAAGATCTAAAAGCACCTGAATTCCTTTGTCGTACTGCTCGTAAGTGGCGTAATTTTGTGCTTTACTTAAACGCTTATGGGTAATTTTAGAGGTCAACCCCATTTGTCTTTTAGAAATTTCCTTCTTTTCCTTAGCCAATTGCGCCTCATCGATATTGGCAATAGCGCAAAGACTGCTTAAGGCTACTAAATTGACAATTGTGCTCAGCTTCATTTTGACCTCCTCAAAACTACTCTTCTAGTGCCATTTTAACACTAAAGAGGTTCTAACTAGGTAAAATCACATTCACTGTGAAAAATTTACCCCTTTTGATCAAAATATGAGCAAAACTGATGCCAAACTACTCTGAACCAAAGTCTAATTGCACTTTGAGCCCCTTGCGGGCCACTGCCTTACCGTCGATAATTTTAGGGCGATATTTCCATTTGATAATGGCCCTGAGTGCGGACTTTTCAAAAACATTGGCCGGACTGGAGTTAATCACTCGAGCATTGGTAACCGATCCATCGGGATTAAG
>SKGZ01000219.1 GCA_007117175.1 Bacteriovoracales bacterium
GCAGGGGTGTTGGCAAAATTACTCAGGCCACGAGACTTCGCTTCATCCACCCACTCTTGGCTATAGCCATCACCATTAAAAACGGCAGGTTTAGCCATTTGGTAGTACTCAATGGTCACCTTTCTTAAAACCTCGTCTAAGGACTCTCCAGCTGTCAATTTTTGCTCGATTTTTTCATTGGCCTCACGCCAAACATCGGCTACTGCGGCATTGAGCATGGCAAGTGGATAACCGATGGAAGCAGAGGATCCCACCGCGCGAAATTCAAATTTATTACCAGTGAAAGCAAAAGGTGAAGTGCGATTGCGATCGGTATTATCTTTAAATAATTGTGCCAATTGCTTGGCCCCCATATCCAATTTGGACGGATCGGGCTGACTATAAGAATCACCTTTAAGAAAAGTTTCAAGAATCTCAGTAATGGTGTCTCCTAAAAAGATTGAGAGAATTGAGGGGGGAGCTTCATTGGCCCCTAACCGGTGATCATTACCGTGTGAGGCAATGCTGGCCCTTAGAGTTTCAGCATGTCTTCTCACCGCCTCACAAATAATGGAAACCATGGTAAGAAAGCGCCAGTTTTCATGGGGAGTTGAGCCCGGCTCTAATAGGTTTTTGCCCTGATCATCGGCCAGCGCCCAATTCAAATGCTTACCGCTACCATTGACTCCAGAAAAGGGTTTTTCGTGCAAGAGGCAAACAAAGCCGTGGCGACTGGCCACATTTTTAAGCACCGACATTAAAAGCTGATTCTGATCAGCTGCAATATTAGCCTCTCTAAAAATACAAGCGATTTCAAACTGAGAAGGCGCCACTTCATTGTGTCTTGTTTTAGCAGCAATCCCCAAACGGTAAAGTTCCACTTCACAATCTTGCATAAAGGCCATCACTCGTCTGGGAATGGCACCAAAGTAATGATCCTCAAGTTGTTGGTTTTTAGCCGGTAAACTTCCCAGTAACGTGCGGCCACTCATCACTAAATCTTCTCTTTGATAATAATAGTGCTTATCAATCAGAAAGTACTCCTGCTCTGCTCCACAAGTGACCTTCACTGAGCTCTCTTTTTGTCCGTTAAGCTCTAAGAATTTTTGCCCTTGGCGATTAATGGCGTCTAGGCTGCGTAGCAATGGTGTTTTCACATCTAAGGCATTGCCGCGATAGGAAACAAAAGCAGTCGGGATACACAAGGTTTTTCCATTCAGTGACTCTCTAATAAAAATAGGAGAACTTAAATTCCAAGTGGTATAACCTCTAGCCTCAAAGGTTGAGCGCTCTTCTCCGTGAGGAAAAGAAGAAGCATCCGGTTCTCCTTGCATTAATTGCGAGACACTTAGTTTTTCAATGGGGCGATCCCCCTCAAAGTCCAAGAAGGCATCGTGCTTTTCAGCGGTAGAACCAGTGAGTGGTTGAAACCAATGACAAAAATGAGTCACTCCCCGCTCCATGGCCCAGGATAAAAGACTTTGGGCCACTTGCTTTAAAGAATCCTTATCCAGCTCTTCACCCTTTTTAATTCGCTCTTTAATTGAATCACTAATATTACGCTGTTCAAATAAATCAAAAACATTTTCTGCAAAGTATTGACTCACCCTTAAAATTTGTCCTTGAGGGTTAGTAGGGATCTCACGGGAAACTAATTGACGACTCAGAACAAAATTACGACTTTCATGGCGAGAATTTGTTTGCATAATGACTCCTTTTGCCATCCAATTATAAACAAGGCGAAACTATTGTGCAAAGATGCTATGTACCAACAGCGATGGAAACACACTGATTTTTACCTGGAATCAAAAGAAGTTCTTTGGCAAAAACTCACTCAACAAGATATAGCGACCCTAAAAGATTTTTACCAAGCCAATGATCATCACCCCTTAGAAAACTTACACCCTCAAAGACAAAAAGAATGGCTTTGCTCTCGCTTTTTCTTATCCAAAATTCTCAAAAAGCCTCTGACTGCAATTCAATTCAATCCCCTTTACCAAGTGGGCAAAGACTATTGCAGTCTGAGTCACGATCCAAACTTTATCGCAGTTTTAATTTCTCAAATCCCATGTGGGCTTGATCTTGAAAATGACAAAAGAACAGTAAAGCAAGCTCCACTCATCCAACGATTTTTAAAAGAACTGCCTAATGAATTCTCAACTCTGCAAAAATGGACATTAGCAGAATCTCTGTATAAATGGGCCGGACAAAATGGTGAAAATCTAGAATATTCTCAGCTGAAATTTGATGCAAGCAACCAACTTTTTAAGTACAAAGGGCGAATAGCACATTACTCAGTTCAACAGATCCATTACCAGCAAGAGGTTTTAAATTTGAGCTTGGTGACGACAAAACATCAATAACTGCTCATCTATTCTCTCATCACTCACCTTTCCTTTGGCCTTTAATTCAATCACCATATGATCATTGACCTGCTTCACTTCCTTAACAGTGTACTGTAAACTCACCTGCACTGGCTCTACATGTCTAAGCATTTCGTTATAAAACAAAACCTGACGATCAATCTTATGTTCACTCCCATTATAATCAGCCTTAATGGCACCTTTATCAGAAACGCTCATCTGAATTCCTTCCACTGCTAAATACTCATTGCCAAACCCATCAGAGGCATAGACATTAGTAAAACGCTTTAAGTCACTGCCGTAACGAACTAGCAGCTCCATATACTCTTGGCTTTTATTGGAACCACTATAATATTCTTTTTGAAAGTCCTTGATAAAAACTTGATGATCAGCTATCCATTTGACTTTTTGCTGGTCATCCAAACCAATCATTACATGCTCCACATCATCTACATTGAAAAGTTCAGTATTCTTCACACACTGATAATATTCATAATTACCCTCATTGTAATCAATCTCCCCGGCCTTGAGTAGTAATGCAGAAAACAGCAATGACGCTATTATTTTTCTCATAAAACCTCCAAAGTCTATACAGGTAAGAAAAGCAAGATCGATGCCAGTAATATGGTGTTAGGATTAAGCTGGGTAGGAAAAATCAAGACAGTTGTCTATGAATAAGACAATTTTAATCCTCAAAACTCTTATGATAGTCTTGATGATAATGCTCTGCCCGAAAATAATTATGAGTGTCCAGGACCTGGGTCACCGCCGGCTGATGGTAAGGGTTGTTCTCATTGAATTTCTGTA
>SKGZ01000103.1 GCA_007117175.1 Bacteriovoracales bacterium
AGGCAGGCATAATGACACGGTATACTCAGTAGCTATTCAAGGTGATTATGTGGTGAGTGGGTCTTGGGATGGGATGGTTAAGCTTTGGAATTTAAAGACTGGCAAGAATCGCACTCTAGGCAAGCATGATGACTGGGTACGCTCAGTAGCGATTCAAGGTGATTATGTGGTGAGTGGGTCTGATGATAATACTATTAAGCTTTGGAAAATCGGGGAATAATGATGCATAATATAATTTGTGAGGACATTGTAAATTTGGAGCATGAGAAAATTGCAGATGAAGGCGCTTAAATAATTAAAAACAAGGTAGTCTTGCTTGAAGAATTATTTTGCAGATATTCAAATCCATACTTAAGATAATAATTCGCTGCGTTCTGGTTTTTTGCATCAACAATGATGGCCCGGATTCCAATTTTTTTAGCAACTTCTTCCACCCGATCAATAGCATGGAAGAGTAACTCTTTGCCAAGCCCTTGCCCCTTGATGGAATTGTCAACGGCCAGTCTTCCAAGTCTTGCAATTGGTACTGGGTAGGGGGCTATTTTTCTTTTAAGTGACGGTGGAAAATTTTTAAATTCAAGAGAGCCACTGCTTAATGTGTAGAATCCTAAAACATGGTTTTGAGGATTGATGGCCAAAACAGAGACATTTGCTTTTCTGGTGATGTCTTGAGAAATTTGCGATTTAAGGTAATTATTTAAAGAAGGTTCACTACAATTAAATTGCGAGCGATCATATTTTTTATGAAAGTCAACAAACTTCCAACTCATTTATTATATTTTCTTTTAAAATCATTTTTTGCTTTTTTGAAGGCGGAGTTTCGAGTTGGAGTGGAAAGTAGACTTTGAATAAATAGATCTCTTTGTTGATCATTTAATGTGATAATTTTTTCTTCATACTCATCTTTGGCAATAAGCACTTGAGGAGTAAAAATAATTCTTCCTCGTTCATCGATCTCTCTTAGAAAATGGGTTTCCTTTACCTCGCTGCCTGCTGGCAATCTATTTTTACTATCTTTTTGCACTAGGGCTCCCATAGCTTACTCCTTATTTTGTATTATATGGGAAAATCCCACTTTTGTCAATGTGGGAAATATTGCTTTTCTGGTTAATCTTATGACTTTCGTCATCGGCATCAAGTCCGATGGCCCCTTGACTAAGAGAATCCATGAAAAGGCCCTAAAAGCTTATGTTTTATCAGTTAAAGGAGAATTGAAATGAAAGAAAAACGTATGGAAGCAGGCTTACTGAAAAGCTTAAAAGAGGCTGCCGCAATGGAGCGAGGTGAACTTAAAGGAAGAGAGACAATTCGTAGACTTTCAAGGCCTGCCCCTAAATGGACTAAGACTGCCATCAAAAAGCTTCGAAAGGAAGTGTTCTAAACTGGCCCCTCACAATGACTGAATTAAGGTGCGAATTTTATTTAAACCTCCAGTAAACTACTTCTTTAATTTCAGTTACTTATCAATATCCAACCTGTCATCCATCTTGCATATCAAGGTTCATGAAATATGGCTGCCCCAATTTGAACTGCAAATTTCACCAGAAAACAGACAAGGTATGCTTTGCTGGCAAATACTATCGCAAGTCCGATCATCGGCATATTCAATGTTATCGCTGTAATCATTGCCAGCGAAAATTCTCCAGCGCGACTTTCTCGCTTTCTTTTGGTCAGCGCAAAAGAAAGATCAATTACCAAGTTAAAAAGTTATTATGCTCAGGAGTTTCACAGCGGCGAATTGCCAAAATTCTCAACATACGTAGGGCAACGGTGAAGAGAAAGCTCATCTACTGGGCAAGTAAAGCAAGACTAACTCAAAAGCAGTTTTTAGAAAATTTGAGCAAGAAAAAAGTGAATATAGTCTATCTGGATGATCTGATTACTATTGAGCACACCAAGCTTAAACCTTTAAGTGTCACTGTTGCCATCACAGAGGATCGTCGTTTTTTAGCAGCGGCAGTGAGTCGCATTCCTGCCTCGGGGCATCTTGCTGCTATCTCTCGCAAAAAGTATGGAACTCGCCCCAGTGGTCATAAGGAGGGACTAGAGCAAGTCTTCAAAAAAATTTCACCAATCATTAAGCAAGGAGCCTATCTAAAAAGCGATGAACACAAGCTTTATCCACTCTATTTTAGAAAGTACTTTCCAAAATATTCCTCCCACGCCACGTATAAAAGTGAGAAAGCTTGTGTGGCCGGTCAAGGGGAATTAAAAAAGAAAGTCTTTGATCCGCTCTTTAGTGTCAATCACACCTTGGCGATGATGAGGGCAAATATCAACCGGCTGATTCGGCGAACCTGGTGCACCACCAAAAAACCTGAAATGTTGCAGTATCATCTTGAAGTCTATATGGATTATCACAATAGCTCATTGATCGCTTAGTACTCTTGATCTGAATTTCTGAGTAGAAATTTCTAAAAAGTCTAAGAAAGCAACTCAACACTTAGTTTGGCTTAACAAGTAAGACTTTGAGCAAATATTAATACTCTAGGCTAGTCATGGAAGTGAACCAGTTTGGAAGTGTTCCAAATGAGCCAACCAGTTTTTGCTTCTCTTCTCAATGTTAAACCAGCAACAGTAAGAGCATGGGAGCAAGGCCAGAGAACTCCAGATGATGCGGCTTCAAGGTTACTTGAGATCCTGTCGAATAACGTTGAGATTGCAGATGAGTTAGCCTCCTGATTTGTGACATATATCGTATAGACTAAATACTATTCGAGAATTTTGCCAAACTTGAAAAGAATGGACAGAAAGGTAGGCGCTCAATTCACTGGCAATTGATGTAAGTCAATAAGCTTGTATATACAATCGTATTGTGATATTATGACTTCTATGTGGGATAATGCTGACTAGGCCAATAAACATATTAAGAAAAAACGAGACAATATAACGGGCCAGGATGCGTGGGAGGTTGTTTTTGAAAGTGACCCAAGACCAATCCCAATGGTTGCCCTAGAGCAGATTAATTACCCTCCGTTTACACGGTATTGGACGATAGGGGAGACGAAAAAGGGCAAACTACTTTTCGTCGTATGGGATCGGCACCGTGAAAGCTTAAACTTGATTACGGCATTTGAACCAGATCAAAAAAGGATTGAGATTTATGAAAGACTCAAAAAGAAAGCCA
>SKGZ01000092.1 GCA_007117175.1 Bacteriovoracales bacterium
ACTTGAGATCTCTCTTCAAATCTTCTTTCTTGGGCCTGTAAATGAATTGCCATAAAAATGAACAAAATTGCGGTGAATTTCTTCATTGATCTCTCCTCGTCAATGCCAAATTGTTCTGTTATATTAATGCTTTAACAAAGCGTAAGCAAGGTGGGGAGGAAGAATGTTAGATTTCATGTCTAAGAGCAGTGCTCAGCATCTATGGAAGCATTTTTATCTTTTAACTCAGACTCCAAGACCTTCCAAAAAAGAAGAGAAAGTCTTACAGGCAATTATTCAACTGGCCAATGAATTTTCGTGTTCCTATCAACAAGATAGTGCTGGTAATTTGGTTGTTTATGTTCCGGCAAGTGTTGGTAGGGAGAATGAATCCACTGTCATTATACAAAATCATGTGGATATGGTCACTGATGCTAGGCCTGGACATATGATCAATTTTGACACTGATGCTATTGAAATTTATCGCGACGATCAATGGCTAAGGGCCAATAAGACCACTCTTGGGGCAGATAACGGTATTGGCTGTGCTGCTGCTTTAGCCTTAATGACCGATGCTAGTGTTTCAAGGCCACCTTTGGAGTTATTATTCACCGTGGATGAAGAAACAGGATTAACCGGAGCCTTGAACTTGGATGCCAGTCTCTTATCGGGAAAATATTTAGTGAACCTAGACACAGAAGAATGGGGAAGTGCCTATGTCGGTTGTGCTGGTGGTGCTGATTTTGAGTTTAAATGCCAGATTGAAAGGCAGAGTTTGCCTAGCGGGTTTCACTGTTTTGATCTTGATCTTAAAAATTTCTTCGGTGGACATTCAGGGCTTGATATTCATTGGCAACGTGCTAATGCTGTGAAAGTGGTAGTGGAATTACTTTCAGCACTGCCTGAAAAAAATTGGCGTTTAATGAGTATCAGCAGTGGTAGGGCCCATAATATTATTCCTAGGGATGCCAAGGTTAGTTTTGCCAGTGATTTATCTCTTGATTCATTACGAGAAACTTTAACAACTTGCATGGAGCATCAAAAATCTCTTTGGTCTAAGGAGGACCAAAACTTCGAATTCTCCATTCAAGCCGCTAAAGTTCAGGGTGATGTTTTAAGCTTGCAGGATCACCAGCGCATCATGACCTTTCTTGATCTTTTCCCCCATGGAGCCCATCTTTATGAAACTGAAAATGAATTAAAGTCTTGGAATGATGCTCTGGTTTCTCTTAGTAATAATTTGGCAATAACCCATTTATTGGACAATCAGTTTTATACCTTGAGTTCTCTTCGGTTTTTTAGTGAAAATAGTTTTATGACCCTAGAGAGAAAAATTCAGAAATTAGCTAGGCTCTCAGCGATTGAGGCCACGAAAAATTCTCAGTATCCTTCTTGGCAGCCACGTTTTTCATTTCCTCTATTAGAAAAACTGGAAAATTGCTATCGAGAGAATTTCTCTGAAAAACTTGAAGTGAAGGCTATTCATGCTGGACTAGAGTGCGGCATCTTAATTGATAAAATGCCTCAAGTCAGTGCGGTTTCTTTTGGCCCGACGATTAAAGGAGCCCATTCACCTGATGAGCGGGTAGAGATTGAAAGTGTGGATAAGTTTTGGCATCTTTTAAAAGAGTTTATGAAAGGAGAATACCGATGATTTCTTATGAAGTTTATAAAATCATACACTTGACCTGTTTGGTTCTTTTTTTCTCAACCGCTGCCTTAAGTTTATTGGCCAATTCCCAGAGTCGATTGAATGCAATTATTCAAGGAGTTGTGACTTTACTCATTTTTATTTCTGGTATGGGACTCATGGCCAGATTGGGCATTAGCCATTCTGGAGGTTATCCTAGCTGGATTCTTATTAAATTTGCAGTTTTTTTCTTAATCGCCATCGGAGTGCCAGTTGTTCGCAAGCGACTACCTGAGATTTCAAGAGTTTATTATGTCTTTAGCCTTATTCTATTTGTCATAGCAGCATGGGTGGCCAATACAAAATCATTTTAAAATTGATCTTATTGAAAAGCGAAGGTAAAATAATCGTATGATACGTTTACTTTTAAATATTTATATGGTGATTATCGTGGTTGACGCTCTCTTGAGTTATTTTCCGCAGGCAAGAACCAATCAAATTGCAAAACAGATTAAAATGCTTGCTGATTTAACTCAAAAACCGATTCGTCGTTTTTTACCACCTGATATCCCCATTGATCCCTCTCCCTTGATTGTCATTATCCTGATTCAGGTGATGATTAAGTTATGGTAGTAGGAGCACTATGCTGAGTGATATTGATTTCTTAGTTCAAGAAACACTCAAGATACAAGAAAAATCCTTTTCCCAGCAAGAATCACTCTTAGCAGCTGGGGTTATTTTTCGTTTTGAAAATAAAACACTTTCTCGCCGACTTAAATGTGTGGAATCGGAAAATTTAGCAGCAGATCTTGAGCAATTATCACATTTGCCTGATCAATTGCATTTTTTTGAAACTGAAAGTCTTCAAGACGCTCAAGCAGTGGTCAATCATTTTAATGGCCTCATTTACTTTAAAGATATGGGGGATAGTTTATTAGAAATGAGTCAACAAGGGCAAAGTTGGTGGTTAGTTGATGAGGGAAGTAAGATCACACTTTCTCAAAAGTTTATTTGTCACAATCTTAAGCACACCTATGAACTAGGTCAGATTGCCTCATGGCAACAAATGAGTGATTTACTCACTTTTTTTTCTCTTCAAACTGGAGCTTTATTAAAAATATCAAAAGAGAAAATGATACTTTCTGGTTTTGCATCTGAAAGTCAGTTCATTTCTAATTTAAAGAAAGCATTCTTAAATGCAGAATTTGCTTTTTCTGCAGAGACCTTGAAGAATGAAAAAATTTATAATTTACTCTCAGAACTTTGTCTTTTTAGAAAGTTTCAATTGCGTTTAGATCAAATTTTAGATGGTGATCATCTATTGAGCTAAATTTTCCTCTTATTGTAGCCTTATCAAAATTCATTTAAGATTAAACAAAGAATTATTTTTAAAATAAGGAAGATTTTTTGTCGATTCTGAACCGTTCTTTAAGTTTAAAGTTGCCATGGAGACGCTCGAGTCTTTTTTTTCGTAAAAAAGACTTTATCACCACTCAG
>SKGZ01000098.1 GCA_007117175.1 Bacteriovoracales bacterium
GAGTCCTAATCCCATATTTAACTATCAATTTAATCTACAATCTGAACAAAAGAGGCACCCTATTGTGATTAGCACTGATTTATCGGTCACTCGCCTAGCTGTCTTATCTCAGTGTCCTCGCAAGTATTATTATCAATCGATCTGTGGGATCAATGAACAAGAGCTTGCGAATACACCTTTTGCTGCCCAGTTTGCATCTGTCGGGGTGAGTGATACGCAAAGAGGAAATCAAATGCATTTGGCGATGGAAGCAGTTTTTACAGGGAAAAAAATGCCTAGGCTAAATAGTACAGACAAAGAGAAAATTAATAAAATTGTTGATTATTTAAAACAGGTATCTATTCCGAGTCATGCTTTTTTTGAAAATGAAATTAAGTTTAAATTATTAGATCAAATGATTAGCGGGACTAGTGATTGCTATTGGGTTAACTCTGAGCAGCAGTGTGTAGTTGATTTTAAAACTGGACTTCGGTCACCAGAACATGAATTGAAGTATCAAACCCAGCTATTATTGTACGCTTGGGGGCTCTTTCAAAATAATATTTTCGCTCAAGATTATCCTGTTCAAACTTTTTTACTCTACTTTGATGAACGAGAATTTGTAGTCAAAAAAACATTTACCTACGATGAACTCTCTTCATGGATGAATGCTTTTACTCAAAAAATGGATCAATGGCAGGTGAGAAATCTTGATCATTGTCATCAGTGTTTATTTCAAAAAATTTGTCATTAATCATTCCTTCTTGCAGGGTGTAAGCTCTGTGCTAAAATAAAAATATTACAAAACTAATAATAAGAAGGTCTTTATGAAAGTTCTTTTAAGTTTTTTCCTGTTAGCAGGAGTCTTTTCATCACTTTATGCAGCTGAAGATTCAGTTTATGATTTTGAATGGATGGATGCTGACAAAGAAATTTACGTCTTGCAGAACAGAAAGTACCGCAAAGCTTCAAGTGTTAGTTTTTCTGCTATGGCAGGCAAAAATATATCTTCCAAATTCATTGACCAAAACATAGGATCTTTTAGATTGGGATATTATTTCAGTGAAGACTGGGGGCTCGAGTTTAATTATTCATTAAGTTTTAATCAATCTGAGAATAATACAGCGGCTGGTGTCTTAGAGCAGGGAGCTGTTCCCTTTTATCGCCGAATTGATGAGTACAAGTCCATTTCTGTGCTCTATTCTCCCTTTTATGGCAAGTTTAATACTTTTAATAAGATCTATTATGTGGATTGGTATTTTAGTGCAGGGATAGCTTCTATTGATACTTCTGATAATCGTAATCGCTTTGCGGTGAGTAATGACTCCAGCTTGACTCAAGCCTCTCAAGGAGGAGCTGTTTGGGGAACAGGACTTCTTTTTCATCTCTCACAAAGTTGGAGTATAAGATTTGAGTTTAATGGCATTCACTTCCAAACAGATCGCTTTCGTGAAGATCGAAATAGCAGCGAGCAGTTTAGTTCAAAACAGTGGTTTCACAATTATGATATGAGCTTGGGAATTAACTTTAGGATTTAAGATGAAAATTAAAAATTTTTTCAACAGTTTAATTCTGTTTTCATCAATTTCAGGATCCGGTCAACAAATTCAGCAATATGAAAATATTATAAGTAATTACTACCAACAGGGTTACCGCTACGCAATGATTCCCTGGGTAAAAGAGTATTGGTTCTTAAACTCAGGAAGCTCAAGGCAAATTGAGCCAATTCTCAATGATCTTGTTCTTGAATTAGGAAGTAATCACTTCACCAATTTAAATGAGAAAATTCTTAATAAAAATAGTGGTCAAGCTATTGATTATATCAAAGGAAGAAAATATTATCGTGCTGGCCAGTATCAAAAAGCTTTAAGATCATTTGATAGAGTAAAAACGCTGTCACCCTTTTTCCCGATGGCGCTCTATTATATGGCAGTGATCTATTATCTTAATAGAGATTATGCTAAGGCCCAGCTTCATTTTGAAAGGTGCTATCAGGATTCTAAAAATAGAAGGGGCAGTGAGATTCTTTCAAGGCAGTATAAACTCATTCGTGATCTTTGTCAGGTCGGTCCAGCGCGTAGTCTGTATGCGGAGAGAAAATATGAAAGAGCCGACTTTGCCTATCTGGATTTGAACAAAAAATCTATTGTTTGGCCCTCCGTTCTGTCCGAGGAGGCTTGGTCCAGTTATTATCAGGGCAATTTCAACAGAACGCTTGGTAAATTAGTAACGTATAATGCACCAATGCTTCGCTATATGATTAATCCTGAACATGAAGTGTTAAAGGCGATGAGTTATATGCGGATGTGTCTTTATAATGATGTAAATAAGGTGGTAGACGATTTCTATCGTAATAATGAAAAGACATATAGACACTTAAGTAACCTGTTACAGAAAAAGAAAAATCCTGAATACTATTTTAACATGCTTCAAGCCTATAGTTATGAGAAGGATCAAACCTTAAGATATTTTTTAAAAGGGATCGTAAAAGAACCTCATATAACAGTATACTTTGATCATTTAAAAAATGCTCAGCTCGAGTTTACCAAAGCAAGATCAGAGAGCTCTCGTTTGCAATCTGCACTTATCTCCAATATAGAAAATCATATAGCAGATCAAAGAAAAGTCATTGGTCAACATGTCTATAATAAGCTTCAGAGGCTTAACTTTGATCTTAAGAAGAGTTTTGAAAGTATGAGCTATATTAGGCTTGAAATTCTTAGTAAAAAGAAATCGACTCTTTACCAAGGAAAAGAATTTGGAGGAAAGAGGGGAGACATTAAGTATTTAAAAAGAAATGATAAGCAATATTTTTGGACATTTAATGGTGAGTTTTGGGCTGATGAATTAGGCGATTATGTCTTTGCCCTTCCAACGGAGTGTTAATGAAGTACTTTTTACTTTTGTTATTATCGTTCAGCATTTATGCCAATGAGGAGAGAGTCAACAGAGTTATAAATGTCATTAATGAAGAAATAAGTGAAGTTGACAGGTTGCTAAGGCAATTTAATCAAAGAAATCCTGATCTTCAATTCAGAAAGGCTGAGTTGATTTTAGAAAGAGCTCGCCTTAAAAAAGAATTAGAAAACGAGCAATACTTAGCTTTGCCAGTAGAACGCAGGAATCC
>SKGZ01000174.1 GCA_007117175.1 Bacteriovoracales bacterium
TACAGGTCGATCCGATGAGCATAGTTAGCACCAAGGAGGCTATTAAAAACTTTTCACCATGTGCAAAGTAGATATTGTTAAAGTTTAGTAACACGGACCAGTGATCTAAAAAGACAATGTGAGAAGCTATCAACATACCACAGAGAATACAAAGATTCCTGGCACTGCTTCCTTGGTGATGATCTGCTAGCCACTGCCAAAAAGGAAAAAATCCCGCTCTGGCAATTAGCACTGCTAAAAACAGGTAAATCTTAAAAATTCCCAACTCTGAGCCCAAGGCGCCAATGCTTTCGATAATCTGATAAAAATCAACTGTATTATATTGGCCATAAAGACTCACAGCTGCAAATATGCTTAAACTACTCAGAGGTAAAAAGTAGATAAGGCTTTTTATATTAGCCTCTTGAGCAAGTAAGTTATTTGATTGTTTTCGCAATAACAAAGTGAACAGAATCCCAGTTAATTCAGATGAAAAACAAATTAAAAATATGTTTTGTGTGTTAACTAGTATAAAAGATAAGATTGCTATTGCTAACACGAAGCTTACTTGTTCAATCAAGTTCCTT
The DNA here is from genome assembly GCA_007117175.1 of Bacteriovoracales bacterium. GTDB lineage: Bacteria > Bdellovibrionota > Bacteriovoracia > Bacteriovoracales > Bacteriovoracaceae > SKGZ01. The sequence goes on from SKGZ01000174.1 coordinate 567, forward strand.
CTTTTCAGATCACTAGATAGCGTTAACACTAAATAAACAATTGCTGAAAGTGTCAAAATCCATATTAATCCCTGTTGTTGAAAAATAAGATGACTCATCACATCACCCAAACAGCTATGCAAATCAAGAGGATATAAAAATAAATATAACTTTGCACATGGCCACTTTGCATCAGTCTAAAAAACATACCTACAAGGCCCATCATTGCTATCAATAGATTAAAGGGAGCTTTGATAATTAATTTAATTGATTAACTCCTTTGTTTCCTCTATGTGAATCGTTTTTTTGAGTTGGAAATAACTTAAAAAAGATAAAAGTCTTACTCCAAACATCAATGTCGTTATCGCTATGACTCCAAAAATTAAATGATCAAGTCTCGCTAGAGGTTGCATGTAGAAATGATACGCTAATAGCAGCACGACCACTGAGTTATTTAAAGATAAAACTGCCATTGGTTGATACAGTTGATTTTTCCGCGCTAGAATTTGAAAGAGTCCAAAAACCAAGTGCAAACATGCCAGCATGACCAATGTAATAAAGTTTAAATTAACTTGGGCAAATATCATTGGTTTAATAACCTTTATATAAAGAACCGATGCTAAAAAAAAGACAGAACTTAATGCTAAGAGATAGCTGCGCCAATTCCCATTGAGTGAAGAGTAATTTAAGACTTTAAAGCGTTGAATCGATTGTTCGTCTGGAAAGGTCAGCTTCGCTACCCTAGACATAACCCAAGGACACAACACGGCCATAAAAAGAAAATGGACTGCCGCTAAGACATAAAGAGAGTATGAAAACATTAAAAGTGAAACACAAACTAACGATAAAGCTGTCATCAAATTATGACGCTGAAAACTCTTATTGATTGAGAGGTAAATAAAAATTAAAGAGACTAACCCCGCAATAAAGATAATTTTATTTTCAACTATATCCATTTTCTTGTGTCCAAAAATTCTGTTGTAACTTCAGGTTACACGATGAAAAAAGCCTTGAAAATACGTGATTTTTATTTTTTTGCAGGTATAACATTCCTATGACTATGAACTCTCAACTGATTCCGTGGATTCAATCACGCATCAATGAAGGCAATGACAACACCCTTAGCATTGGTCCGCTTAAATTAACACAATGGTGTAGTCTCTATCAGTGCTTTATCAAAGACCAACTGCCAACGCAAAACAATGTCTTAGTTTTTGCTGATCCACAGCATTACTTTCAGGCCCAAGAGATCTTATCACAACATGATGATATCTTGTTTCTACCGGCCATTGAGGAATCATGTTATTCACAGGGTTTAGCCAATCATCACTTTATCAACGACCTGCTCTATCAACTCAGCCTTATCACTTATTTTAATCAGAAGAAAAAAAGATATAGTATTGCCTGTCTTGCCAATAATCTTATTTCTTTCTTACCACCCGTTTCATTTGTGCAAGAATATTCTTTTGTAGTCGAGCTGAATCAAACCTTATCGATCTCTGAACTTGAAAGTCTCTTAATTAAATTAGCCTTTCGTCGAACTGGACATGTTAAAGAAATTGGTGACTTTTCTATCCGTGGAGAAATTGTTGATATCTTTGTTGCTGATCAACAAATTTATCGTCTTAACTATTTTGACGATGATATTGAGAGTATCTACAGAGTCAATCGTGAGACTGGGATATCAGAAAAAAATAAGCAAATTGATTACCTGGTTTTATCACCTCAATCTCGAATTTTCTTTGATTCTCATTATAAAAATTTACTTCGACAAAATATACCCCAAGTGGCAACTCAGTTTAAAAAGCTCCACCATGATCGCAATCTGCTTTTTGAAAACCTAGAAGAAGAGATCTTTTTTGACAACGCACACTTGTGTCTACCACTTTTTTTTGATGAAAAATCTCTAATCAGAGATTTTTTAACTAACTGCCCTCTTTATTTTTTTTATCAAATAGAAAATTGTCTAAGTTCAACTAATCATTTCTATCAGACATGTCAGCAGCAGTATCAAGAGCTCAGTCCATCACTGCTTCCTGGGCCTGACTTTTTCTTTGAAGCCAATATTTTTAATAACTTTAATTTGAATAAAATTAACGTTACCCATTTACCACTTGTGAATGTCGATAAAAATTCATTTTCAATAGAGCTCAATCCACTCAAAAATTACTTACAGGCTTACGGCATTAGTGGAAAGTCTCTGCTGCAAAGCTTTATTGGTCACCTTGATCAACTCCCTGCAGATAAAAAAATTATTATTTTTGGTGATGAGAAATTAACTGAGGAAATTAAAAACCAACTACTCGCTGCTAATTGTCAATGTTCTATTGAAACTTCTCCTTATTCTTTGGATGATAGCTACTTTTATGGAGATACATTCTTCTTAAATAGTTCAACACTGCTACGTAAATCGAATCCCAAGAAGATACTCAAGGGAAAACATGAACTGTTTGCCAATCAAATTGCATCATTAAAAGATGGAGATCTCGTGATTCACACTCTACACGGTATTGGTTCTTATCAGGGAGTCAAAAAACTTTCTCTAGGAAATCAAGAATCTGATTATTTGGTGTTGTCCTATAAAGATGATGATAAAGTCTATGTTCCACTTTACAAGCTTAATTTAATTCAAAAGTATTCCAGTCCTCAAGAGGGAGTTGCTCTTGATGATCTTAAATCAAAAAAATTTGAAAACTCTAAAAGCAAAGCAAAGCAGCATATCCGAAAACTTGCAATCGACCTTATAAGACTGCAAGCGGAGCGTTTAAGCCAGGAAACTCAACCTTTTTCTGCTCCTGGTGATGACTATCTGAGATTTGAAAATGATTTTCCATACAATGAAACTCCTGATCAAAAACAATCTATTGAAGATGTTCTCTCTGACTTAATGGGTCCTAAACCTATGGATCGTTTGATTTGCGGGGATGTTGGTTTTGGAAAAACAGAAATTGCCATGAGGGCAGCTTTTAAATGTGTCGAAGACAACAGGCAAGTCATCGTTTTAGTGCCAACAACGATACTTTGCATGCAGCACTATAATAGCTTTAAGGAACGTTTTAAGAATTTTCCTATTAAGATCGCTCAAATGTCTCGTCTTGTTTCTACTAAAGAAACAAATCATATGATTAGCGAAATCAAAGAGGGGAAAATTGATATTATTATTGGCACCCACAAACTACTCAATGATAAAATTGTCTATCGCGACCTGGGTCTTATCATTGTTGATGAGGAGCATCGTTTTGGAGTCGCCCACAAAGAAAAATTAAAACTGCTCAAAAGCAATGTGGATTTTCTAACCTTAACGGCTACTCCTATACCCAGAACCTTACAGCTATCATTCAGTGGACTAAAGGACCTTTCGCTTATCCAAACTCCACCCAAGAAACGACTTGCTGTTAAGAACTTCATTATTCGTGAAGATATTTCCACTATCACCACTGCTATTGAAAATGAAATTAGCAGAGGTGGGCAAGTCTTTTATGTTCACAATAAGGTTCAAGATATTGAAATTGAAATGCAAAAAATACAAAAACTCGTTCCCAAAGCAAAGATTACCTTTGCCCACGGACAAATGAGTGCCAAAGAATTAGAAAAAAAGATATGTGACTTCTATGATAAGAAGTTTGATATTTTATTGGCGACCACTATTATTGAGTCAGGAATTGATATTCCCTCAGCCAATACTATGATTATTCATGATGCTCAAAACTTTGGACTAGCTCAACTTCATCAACTGAGAGGCCGTATCGGCCGTTCAGACCAACGTGCTTATTGCTATTTTGTTATCCCCAAAACAACGATTGGAGACATTGCTCAAAAGCGACTCAAAGCACTACAACAATACTGTGAACTTGGTGCTGGTTTTTTAATTGCAAGTGCTGACCTAGATATTAGAGGTTCTGGTGATCTCATTGGTGCAGAACAGTCGGGCCATCTTAAATCTATTGGGGTTGAACTTTACTTTAATTTATTGGAAGAAGCAGTCAATGAACTCAAGGGTCAGAAGGAGTCACTGGGTCATTGGGACTTTGACTTCAATTCCTATTTCCCCTGTCATATCCCCAGTACTTATATTGAAGATCCTCCTACCCGACTCAAGTATTATAAAAAGGTTTCTAGTGCCTGGCTTAAAGAGGATTTAGAATTAGTGCAACAAGAAATTATTGATCAGTTTGGTCCCCTGCCCGCTCCCTTTGTTCACCTAGTGGATATTTTCAAGGTTCGAAATATTTTGCGACAAGTTGGTGTTAAACGTATCAATGTTAAGCAAAACTCACTTAGCCTCCAATTCAACGAGTCTTTTCTCAATGATCATCCGCAAGTCCGAGATAAACTAGTTCAATACTTTCTTACTCATCCCAATAAGTATAAAGTTGAACCGAAGTACTTGATTAAAGTTCTTAACTACCCTGTGGCCAATTCTGAGAAACTCGTTAATTTTTGCCTTGATTTTATTAATATTTTTAAAAGTCTATAGTTGTGCGTTATAATTGAAGACATTAATAATGGTTAGACCATCAGGAGATTTTATGAAGTCCTTATTGATTATGATTTTTTTCTTCGGCAGTGTTATTGGAAGTGCCGATGAAAAAAAAACAACCTCTGAAGTTGTTGCTGAAGTGAATGGTACTAAAATTACAGTTGATGAACTAGAGAGCTACTTCGAACAAACTCTACTATTTCCCAGTCATAAAAAAACAACACTTGAGGATGCTTTAGATTTTCTAATTAGCAGAGAGCTCAGCATCCAAAAAGCAAAAGAATTGAATATTCATAAAGATCCTATCATCATTCGACAACAACAAGATATTTTACACCAAGCGCTCATCTCTCAAGAATTAGAAGAGGCCATTGCTAAAATAGAGATGCCCACAGAAAAAGAGCTTAAAAATTACTATAAGGCACACCCTGAATACAAAACAAGCCATATCTTATTTAGAATTCGGGCCATTCCTACTAAAGAAGAAGTTAAACTTGGCTACGAAACAATGCTCAATATCTATCAGATGGCCAAGGAAAAACCTGAAAGCTTTGAAGAGCTGGCTAAACAGCACTCCCAGGCGATAAATTCCGAGCAGGGCGGTGATCTTGGTTTTCTTCCTTCCACCAGCCTATCGCCGGAGTATTACCAAGCAATCAAGGGTCAAAAAATTGGATTTATTTCCGAACCAGTGAGAACCCACTTTGGCTTTCACGTGATTAAAGTCACAGGGGTTAAGGATTTCAAAGACATTGATCAAGACCTATACAAGAAAATTATTTTTGACATCAAGCGCGATCAATTAGTCTTAGATTTTTATGCAAAGCTAAAAAAGTCTGCTAAAATCAAAATCCACAAAGACAAACTAAAATAAGGTTTTGATTTTCTATGAACGTTCTTTTTCTCCTGCTTTTGCCCTTGGCGTGTCATGCCGAGTTGTTAGATAAAATCTATGGTGTCTTTAACGATAAAATATTAACTCTGAGTGATGCTAAAAGAATTCAAGGAGAATTAGAGGCAAGAGCAGAGGTTGCCCCAATGGTTTATGGCCCTGAGATCAAAGAACTTGAAGATGTACGTGAGATTTTCTTTAAACAAAATATTATCAGGCACACTCTCGATAGCTATGGCTACGAACTTACTGATTCTGTGATTGAAGATAGAATTGCAGGAATTGAAAAAAGCCAAGGCATTACTCGAGATGACCTTATCGGTTTTTTACAAGAAAGAGATCTTAACTATGAAACATATTTTGAGTTAATCAAACTCAGTATGGAGTATTCCTACTTTACTAATAAAATTATTGCCCCTCTTATCTCTGTTAGTAATCAAGAAATTAAAAATGCATTTTACAAACATTTTCCCAATGAGAGATCAGTCTCATTTCGCTTTGATATTGTTGATATTGTGCTACCAGAGGAAATTCTTAAAATTTACTCTTACCAGCAATTAATAGAAATACTTACCAAATATAAAGAAACGGCCATGCTACCTGAAGCACTTAGGGACATGGAGGCGAATCGAATTGATGACGTAGAAAGTGACAATCTATCCGAAGAACTGGCAGAACTGCTTGCTAAAACTCCTATTAATAGTTTCTCAGAAACTATTAAAATGAATGGACAGTTACACATCTTCTATATTGAAAATAAACAATCAACACCCTCTAGTGTCTTCAATGATAATAAAGAGACATTAAATCAAATGGTGTCTATGTCAAAAGCTAAGAATGTTGAGAAAAACTGGTTCGAAATTAATAAAGAAAATTTTTACATCAAAGAGTTTTAAATGATACTAGTCACTCAGGGTCACCCTCGTGGTATTGGTCTTGAGGTTTTCATCAAGTCATTTCTTTGTTTATCTCCACAAAAGCAAGCTTATATACAGCTCCATTGCAGCCAAGAGGTTTTAAAAAGTCACCTTGAACTGATGGGGCTAAAACATCAAACTTTTGATCAATACACCATCATTGGAAGTTCGAAACTTAATTGTTGCTGGGTTGATGATCAACAGTCAGTTCTTGGATCACTTGATTCTTGTTTAAAAAGAATCAATAATCAATCAGTACTTCTTACGCTTCCTAGCGATAAAGCATCTCTATCAACGAAAAATGAAAAGTATACTGGATATACTGATTATTTAAGAAAATTCTATCACAAGAATTTAGCAATGAACTTCATTAACCAAAAACAAAGACTCACCTTACTTACAGAACACATTCCTCTTTCACATGTTGAAAATATCAATACAGATGATGTTTATAAAAAAATTGAGCTAACGATTGATAGCTATCAAAAGATAGACTGTCTGCCAAAGATAAGAAGAGTTATTATTACTGGAATCAATCCTCATGCAGGAGAAGACGGTCTTATTTCAAATACTGATGATAAAATAAAACAAGCGATCTCTTTACTTAAAAAGAAATTTTCCCTTGAATTTTTAGGCCCAGTACCTGGTGATACTATCGGATTAATGACTACTTCTCTAGAAGATCTTATTATAAGCCCTTTTCACGATCAAGGGCTTACATTTTTTAAGACACGATACCATCTTAATGGAGTTAACTTGACCTTGGGTTTAGATTTTTTAAGAATAAGCCCAGACCATGGAACTGCATTTGATATTTCAAGTAAAAACATTGCAAATTACAAAGGAGTGATGGAGTGCCTCAAATTTGCACTTTGCTATCTCAGAAATGAAAAGTATTAAGGTTTTCAACGCTCGAGTTCATAATCTTAAAAATGTTTCAATTGAAATACCCCGAAATAAAATCACTGTTATGAGTGGGGTCTCGGGATCTGGAAAATCGTCGTTGGCCTTTGAAACTATTTACAAGGAAGGTCAAAAAAGGTTTTTTGAAACTATCTCTCAAAGTTCATCGCAAATACTAGGGCAACTTGGTCCAGTTGAGGTTGATGATATCACAGGACTTACACCAACAATTGCTATCGACCAAAAAAGCCAAGTCAAGAATCCTAGATCAACAGTTGGGACACTCACAGATATTTATGACTTTATTAGAATCTTATATGCCCAGCTCGGCCGTCCATACTACAAAGGGAGAGCTATTCAAGCTTTTGGAAAAGAAGAGTTAATCCAATACTGTCAAAAAATTAAAAAAGGTCAAAAGCTTATTATTCTTGCACCTATCATAAAAAAACAAAGAGGTCGACATGATATCACTTTGGCAAAGTACCAATCCCTTGGATATAGCCGTCTTAGAGTCAATGGAGAATACTTTGAGTTTGATGACAAACTGCCAATGAGTCGTAATAAGCTCAGTAGCGTTGAGCTAGTCATCGATCGCATTATCATTAAGGAAAGCAACAATGATCGTATGATCAAATCACTACTGCTCGCGCTCAAAATTGGTCAAGGACATCTATTATTAGATATCGATGGTAAAATTGAATTTCTAAGTGAAAATTACGTTCATCCTGAAACCAATGAAGCTCTTCCCTCTCTTAGTCCTAGGATTTTTTCGTTCAACTCCCCCGATGGTGCTTGCCCTCATTGCCAAGGGCTAGGTTCAGTTCCCAAAATTAGTTCTTATAATTATCTTTGCTATAGACATTTAAGTCTTCTTGATAACCCTATTAATTTAGTTTTTGAAAAATTTCCAGATCTCGAAAGACTCACCCGAAATTTTTACAAAAAGAGAAAGTATGATTTCAACCTATCTATTGAGGAATTACCTGATCAATTGATAAATGAATTAATAGATGGCAATGACGATTACAAAGGTCTTAATCATTATCTTCATAATATTCTTTCTGAATATGAACTTGATACTCTTGAACAATGCTATCATCTTACTAAATGTAATGCCTGTGAGGGTTCTCGTTTAAATGAATTTGCTCGTTCAATCTATTTTAACAAAAAAAATATTGCTCAAATCATTCAAATGTCTTTAGATGAGCTTTATTCTTTTTTTAATAGCACCCCTGCCCAATTGAAAAAAAATGAAGTTTATCAAAAAATCAGTGCCGAAATTCAATCGCGCTTACACTATCTCATTGAGGTTGGTGTCAGTTATTTAAATCTTAATAGAGGCTCACAAACTCTTTCTGGAGGTGAGCTGCAAAGAATAAGACTAGCCAATCAACTGGGAACCCAATTAAGTGGAGTTATTTATATACTTGATGAACCAAGTATTGGTCTTCATCAAAGAGACAATCAAAGATTAATTAAAATCTTAGAAAAACTATGCCAACAAGGTAATACTCTCATTGTCGTTGAGCATGATGAAGACACGATGCGTGCTGCCGATTATATCATTGATATAGGGCCAAGATCTGGAGAGGACGGTGGTAAAGTGATTTATCAAGGTCATTTTAATAAATTCTTAAAATGCTCTGATTCACTTACAGCTCAATACCTTGCCGGTGATTTAAAAATTTTTCTTCCCAATCAAAGACGTAAAATCCATAAAAAAATTAAACTCACAGGTGCTTGTGAAAATAATATTAACAATCTAACTTGTGAGCTTCCCTTAGAAGTTCTCACTTGTGTCAGTGGTGTTAGTGGATCTGGAAAATCTACTCTTTTTAACAATATTTTAATTCCTGCTATTCAAGCACAATTAAACCGTCAAAAAATTGCTAAAAATAATTTCAAAAAATTAGAAGGTGTTGAGCACATTCAATCTTTAATTAATATTGATCAATCACCTATTGGTCGAAGTGCTAAATCTATACCTGCAACCTATGTGGGTATTTTTGATAAAATTCGACAGCTCTTTGCTGCGACAATTGAAGCCAAAGCACAAGGCTTGAGCACCGCCCATTTTAGTTTCAATACTGCCAAAGGCCGTTGCCCATCATGTGAAGGACATGGTTATTTAAAATCAGAGATTCCTCTACTCAACGATGTTTATAATTTATGTCAAACTTGTCATGGTTCCAGATATCAGGAAAAGGTGAAAAAAGTTCTTTATAAAGGATTAAGCATTGCTCATATTTTAGATTTAACAATTGATCAAGCAGTCGATTTCTTTGAGCATCACCGCAAACTTCATTTCACATTGAAAACAATGAAAGATGTGGGTTTGGGCTATCTTAAAATCGGTCAACCTACGCCCACTTTGTCTGGGGGAGAAGCACAAAGACTTAAATTGTCTAAAGAGTTAGCCAAAATTAAAAAAGGGCATTGCCTTTATTTTCTGGATGAGCCAAGCACGGGACTTCATTTTCATGATATCCAATTACTTTTAAACTCTTTACAAAAACTGGTAGATCAAGGAAACACTGTCGTTGTGATCGAGCACAATCTAGATATCCTAAAGGTGGCGGATCATATTATTGATTTAGGTCCAGAAGGTGGAGTGAATGGAGGAAAGATCGTTGCTCAAGGAACTCCGGAAGAGGTGGCAAAGGATAAAAAATCTCTAACAGGGACTTATTTGAAGACTATTCTTAAAAATAGCAAAGCCCTTAATTAAAAGGGCCTTGCTGATAATTAAAATTGGAGAATTATCCTCTGATCAAGAATGCGATAACGAAAGCGTAAATCACAAGAGACTCGATTAAGGCCAATGCAATAATCATTGGAGTGAAGATTTTATTAGAAGCTGAAGGATTTCTAGCAATTCCTTCTAAAGCAGCACTGGCAGCTTTACCTTGTCCTAATGCACCACCAAATGCTGCTACTGACATTGCAATTGCAGCTGCTAAGGCCATTAGACCTTTGTCAGTAAATCCTCCACCCATCATTGAATCATGGGCAAAAAGATTCGATGAAACTAGCGCTGCCATAACGATTAACACATTTTTCATTTCAAACTCCCTTGGTTTCTATTAGTAACACTGATTTCTCAATGATCATCTTCATGAGGTTCAGTAGCCAATCCAATATATACTGCTGTTAATAATGTAAAAACAAAAGCCTGCACAAACGAAATAAATAATCCTAAACCTAAGAAAATTACAGGAACTATTAATGGCACTAGGTCGGAAAAGATCCCTAGAACCACATGATCTCCATACATATTCCCTCTTAACCTCAAACCCAGTGAAACAGGTCGAACAAAGTGGGAGACTAATTCAATGATCAACATTAATGGGGAAAGAGCTAAAACTGGCCCCATAAAGTGTTTAATATGGCCAACCAAGCCTTGTGCTCTGATTCCATACCAATTGTAATAACCAAAAACAAATAAACCTAAGGCTAATGTAGTATTTAAATTATCCGTTGGGGGTAGGAAACCTGGAATGAGGCCCATAATATTGGAAACAAAGATAATTAAAAAAAGTGCACAAATAAAATTATAATGCTTTCTCGCTCGTTCATCTCCTACGATGGATCTTGTTAGCGATAGGATCCATTCTCCGTACATATCCACTACATTGCGAAAACTTAGCCCTCTATCAGGGATTAATTGATCTTGAACCTTGGCAGTTTGCAATCGATAAATTGTTCCAGAGAGTAAAAGTAATGTAGTGACAAATAGAAAAGTTATGGTGTGTTCTGCTAAA
>SKGZ01000026.1 GCA_007117175.1 Bacteriovoracales bacterium
ATAATCACTAAAGTCATCTTCGCTTTGGTGATTTAATCCCTTAATTGGATAAAGTTTAATTTTTTGTGTTTCATTCAAGATAATGCTACTGACTGCTGTCCCATGAACTTGTTTTTTTATCCATCCATTAAGATCAATCAACTCATCATCACTGACATATTTTTGATATTCTTGCAGTTCGTCTTGACTCAGACCAGTGGCAAGACAATGAGATCGTAAATTGCGCATACGATAGAGCTGATCTATTTTATCAAAATTGAGCTGAGAGTCTCTAAAAAAATTCTCTGCTAATAGATGTGAATTGTCATAAACAGGTAAGTTGGATAACCCTGTTGAGAGATCACTCACTCTTTGTTGGATGATATCTGGATGGATTTTATTTTCAAAATATGGATGGTGAATATCAACACCGGTATCAATCACTCCAACGAGAATAGCTGCTAGATTCTTTAATTTTTGCATGAAAAAAAATTTTTCTTTGAAAGATAAAAAAGTTGAATAACCAGCAGCATATCACAAGAATAATGCTGCTTGATCGGTTATTCAACCATCTGATTTTTATTGAAGTGCACGTAATGCGCTAATAAATCCACGGCCATAGCGCTCAGGAAATCTTGCATTGGGAACAGGCTGGGCTGCTGAGCGAAGAACTTCCTTGACCCCAATAGCATCTAAATCTCTGCGATGGGCCCGTAAAAGTGCTGCTACTCCTGCAACGTGGGGACTGGCCATTGATGTCCCACTATTTTCTTGGTAGCTGGTCGCCTGAAGTTGAATCTGACTGCGGACCTCACCTGGATTAGATGCAATCAATTGTTGTAACATTTGACCAGCTTGCTGAGAAGTGGTCAGTGCCACCTTTTGCACATCTGTATTCAACGTTCCACGAAAATCACCGTCCTCATTATTATAAACCAGAATAGCTTCCGCTCCGTTATTAATGGCAAAGTCATATTTTTCCTTAAAAGTTGCCCCACCTCTTTTAACAAGAGCTACCTTTCCTCGAACATCGCGACCCCGATAATCATCAGCTAAGCCCAAACCAACATCTTCCATTTCCAGGTCGTACAACTGGCCAATTCCTGATCCCGTCATTGGGTGAACTTCTAATTGAACACTCTGTTGACTCACTTGAATAGCGGCTGAGGCTGATCGCCCACTGCCTCTAGGCACTGCCGAGAAAACATTCACTCCAGGAGCCACTAGATCTAAATGATCATTCCAGTTTGAAAATGAAGCTATTTGCAAATCGAAATCAACCGCTCCTACTGAAAAGACTTCCGGGTAAGAAGCTGGAAACATATTTCTTCTCTCTCCATCATTTCCTGAAGCTGCCACCACTACAATATTATTTTCTTCTGCTTTAGCATAAACTCGACGACCGGCTTCATTTCCAAAACCTCCACCGAGAGACATATTGATCACATCAACACCTTCAGTGATACCCCACTCAACTCCTCTTAAAATACCTAATGAGTTACAACCAGTATTACAAACCTTACCGGCTAATATTTTCACTGCTGGTGCCACACCTAGCACCCTGGCACTTCCTGCAATTGTTCCAGCAACGTGGGTACCGTGACCATTCTCATCGGCAAAATTATTGCGATTGCCGCCAGTAAAGTTTTGCCCCTTTTCAAAATTAGCACTAAACTCGGGATGATCTCTATCGATTCCAGAGTCTAAGACCAAGACTCTTATTCCCTCTCCTTGAGTAAAATTCTGCCAAACCTGATCTGCTTCCACCAAGGCCACTCCCACTGGGACCTGTCTTGGTTGATTGTCATCAGGAATTGGAGCAGGGCCTCTTCTTGGACGGGAAGACTTACTGACCATCTCCATCTCTGGGTATGGCTTAGAAATAAATTTTTTGGGAGCTGGGATTTCAAAAGCTTCGTCAATAAAAGCAACATTAGGATCTAATCTTAAGAAATCTAGGTCACTGTCTTGCTCAATTTCCAAAGCAATGATTTCTAATTTCTCAAAAACTTCTTTGACTTGAATATGAGCTGGAAACTCCATAGATTCACTGGTCAGTTGATGGAGTCCTAGGTACACTTCCTTGGCCCAACTGCCACTGCTCCAAGCTGTACTCACTAAAAGTGCAAATGCCACCAGCACTGAGTGAATAGTTTTTTGCGTTGAAAAATTTAAAGACTGTTTTCTCATGGATCTCCTTCTCCTTGTGAACCAAAGCAATGGTTAGTCTTAAAATTTTCACTATTAGTGAGTCAGATGTAAAAATGACAACTCTTTTTGTAAGTTTATTTTACTTTTAGCAAAGATTACCTGACTAAATCTGACAGGGATTCGAATGAAATTTATAGGGTTGTACTAGAAAATCACTTTGGCCAGAGAGTATTCGTTGAACCAATTGATCTTTATGGCAAATCTCATTAAAGCTTAAAATGCGAGAGTAACCATTGGGGCGATCCACTTCAAAATTCTTCATGGGTTGGTGACGATTAATATAACCGGCCTGATGAAGCAGATAAGGAACAAAGGTGGGGATGGTAGAGGTTCTGCGCATAGCAGGAGTAATACGCTTTTCTTCCAGCGGTACCAATAGAGCAATATCAGTCAGTAAATTAGTGCAGTTGGCGCTAATTAAACCATATTTTTCGGACAATCCCACCTGGTGAGATTGCTCAATAAAACTGTGAACAAAACGAGACATGAGCTTTTGATCAACCTTTAATTGGTATTGCTGTGTAGGAAAATTAAGATGAGTGATATAGGTATACTTATCAATGGAACTGACAATTCGATAGATGGTGGTCAGACGGCCTAGCACGGCCCCGCTGAATGTGTACTCTTCACCCAAAACCGGAAGTCCTTCAATGGAAAGAATAATGCTATCAATCTGCTCCACCACCGCACTGTCGCCGCGGTGGAATTCGTTGGCACTCTCAAATAACTTAACCCCACCAGAATTAAAATCTAATCGAATCTGAGTGTGAATCCCTGCAACTGGAGCAAATTGCACCAATTGCACCACTGATTTTTTCAATTGATTCATATCAATGATTGCCGAGTAGAAACGATAACGATGGGTAAGATTATTGACATAAAACTTCTGATCATAAATATCGTGATC
>SKGZ01000082.1 GCA_007117175.1 Bacteriovoracales bacterium
AAAGCAGCAGGATTTGTTAATCCTGTTTGGGACATGACTCTAAAGGCGATTAAGACACCGATGACTGTTCCAAGTAGACCAAGAAGAGGAGAGATCGAAGCAATAACTTTTACGGTGTTGAGACCTTTTTCCATTTGATTGATCTCAAGAGAGACTTCTTGTTTCGCCATTTCAATAATAGTATTTGAATCTTTTATATTTTCGGATTGGTTTTGGCCGAGTTTTTCAGCAAGGCGAGAAGCGGTGCTATCAGTTTGTTTCTTTTCTTGATTATAAGTTATAAACTTCGATAACATTATAGCAAAGCCGATGACATTTAGACCCAACAGTACATACATTATAGGTCCACCTTGGTGAATGTATTCGAATAATCTCATCTTGACTCCTCTTAAATTCTTGTACTCATCATATTGATATAAATAGGGTTTAATGGCAAGAAATGCTTAAAGAGGGTTTTTAAAAGACAATAATTCACTAAGATGCGCTGCAAAGATAGATTCAAATTCTTTATGAAGATTTTGAGAAATCTCTAAATTTTTAAGTTGAAGTTCTTTTTCAAGATTGGTCATAATAACAGTATTCATCCCACAGGGATTGATCCCTTTAAAGGCGAAGGGGTCGTGGTGAATATTGACTGCGACTCCGTGGTAAGTAATCCATCTTTTGACCGCAACACCAATGGAGGCAATTTTTCTCTGCTCTATCCACACTCCCGTATTTTTCGGATCACCATCAGATTTGAGCTTATAGCTCTCTAGTGACTTAGAAACTGCATGCTCTAAGTTTCTCAAAAACTTGTAGATATCATTTCCTCTTCTTTTTAAATCAATGATAGGGTAGGCAATAACTTGTTTGGGTCCGTGATAAGTTGCTTGTCCTCCTCTTTTAGTTTCAATAATTGGTCCTTGCCAGATATGTTTATTAATATCTTCTTTTTTGGTTTTTCTTCCAGTTGTCACGACTGGGGGATGAGAGCACAGAATTAAGGTTTCTTCAGTCTGATTTAATAATACCTCTTCCACGAGTTGGAGTTGAAGCTGATGGGTTTTTTCATAATCGATGAGACCAAGATCAAGAATTTTCATAAGTAAATTTATCTCTGTTTATCAATAACTCCCTTCATAAAATACTCAGCTGCTTTGTAAGAACTGCGAACGAGAGGGCCACTGGCGACATAGAGAAAGTCCATTTCTTTTGCGACGTTGGCCCAATGGTCAAATTTTTTGGGATGAATAAACTCTGTCACAGGTAGGTGCCTAGCATGTCTTTTTGTGGGAGCGAGATATTGTCCAAAAGTTACGACATCACAACCAACCATTTTAAGATCTTCGAGAGTTTGATGAACTTCTTCATCTTTTTCTCCAAGACCTAGCATGATACTCGTTTTTGTGTACTGTGAAGGGGAGAGTTGTTTGACAGAGTCGAGGACTCTTAGTGATTGACGATATCCCGAGCGTCGATCTCGAACAGTTGGAGTCAGACGTTCAATAGTTTCGATATTATGAGCATAAACATCAGGATTGGCCTTAAGGACTCGCTTAATGTGTTCCTTATTAGCGGAGAAGTCGGGAGTTAGAACTTCAACAATCATTTTAGGGTTGTTTTCTTTGATGGTCTCGATAGTTTTTGCAAAGTGTTCACTACCTTGATCTTCAAGATCATCGCGATCGACACTGGTCAATACCACATAATCGAGAGCCATTTGAGAGATCGCATAACCGACTTTTTGGGGCTCGTCTTCATCGAGAACCCCTTTAGGATTACCAGTTTTAACGCCACAAAAACGACAAGCTCGAGTACACGTGTCTCCCATTAACATGAAGGTCGCCGTTCCTCCTCCCCAACACTCATCGATATTGGGGCAAAGAGCTTCCTGGCAAACCGTCGCAAGATTGAGCCCCTTGAGCATATCGCGTATCTCAAAGTATTTTGAGCTAGATGGAGCTCGTACTTTTAGCCACTCGGGACGGCTTTGCTTTTTATTTTGTGGAGCTGTCATTTTATTAATTAATTTTTATTAGCAAGATACTTAAGCGCATCAATCCAAGTAAAAATTCCTGTAAGCTTACCGTCTTGTGTAATCATGGCAGAACCAATTTTTCTTTCCGCCATGGCCTGGCAAACTTCATTAAGATTTGTTTGAGATTCGACAATAAATGGCTCATTTGTGAAGGCTTCGTCGACATTGATTTCTTCCAAGTCAAGCTTGTCAAAACTTTCAATAAATTGGATATCGCGATCAGATAAGATACCAACGAGCTTTCCAGCATCGAGAACAGGAAGGTGCCTAACATTAAGTTCTCTCATTTTGTTTTGAGCAAATTTGAGGTTTTGCGTTGCGTTTATGGTGTGCGGTGAAGGGGTCATTAGATCATTAATTGTTGCGCTCATGAGTTTACTCCTTAAAGGCTAAGTTACTTATATCAAGTGCAGTATAGACAATTTTTCTCAAAGTTGAAGTGATTCTCGTCTTAGTTTGAAAAAGTTATGTAAATTCTTAATAGAAGTCATTTTTATGTTAATAGTGCCGCGTCAAGGTATTGTTTTATCGAAGCTTTCACTCTTCAGTCTAAATGACATAAAAATGACAGTCTTGTAACACATGAACTCTTAAAATCGATTTTAATAAATTAAGGCAACAAATGTTGCTTTTAAAAACGGCATAAGCTGGAGTTGAATATGCCTTTAAGAAAGTCCGTAAATTACATCTCACCCCATCTCTTATGGCAAAGAAGGCATGCTTTTAAGAGAGTCTCCGATACTTTAAAAAGTGTCGCCACTACACTCTGCCAAGGCCGCAACGGCCAAAACTCCAGCTTAAATGCGTTTAACTTAAGGTCATTTGATGTCCCTGCAAGTCATTTAATGGCGCACCCTAATCGAAATCACACACCACTAAATTGCCCCGATTTTAAATTTGTTATCGCTTTGAATAAAGCGTAAGCGACAAGTGACAAAATCGGGCAAGTCCTTTTTATATGTAACTTATGGAAGGGCCGCCCTCTTGGTCTTTTTTCAAGGGAAAGTGAAGGATAAAGGCATTGCCTCCGAGCTCACTTTTTTGAACGATAATACTTCCATTATGTTTGTT
>SKGZ01000124.1 GCA_007117175.1 Bacteriovoracales bacterium
AGATTTTAAAAAAGACCAAGCGAATGCTTGGTCTTTTTTTATTCCATTAGCTTAGAAGCGAATTCCGCCGCGAAATCCAAAACCAAGATGAATCTGAGAGGCACTGGAAGCTGTAAAGTCTGTAGGGCCGGTGGAGAAATCATTGATATAATTATACTGCAAATCAAACTCTGCGCTGATAAAGAATTGCTGAATATTTTTTTGAATTCCTACTCCTGAACCCAGGGCAAGACCGGTATAGTCAGCTTGGCGAACTAGGTCGGTGAGAGTTGTGACTTCTCCGCTCAAGTAACCCAAGTAACCTTTAAGATAAAAAAGATGATTAAGGTGAAGAATCAGTCCAAGATCAAGTTGTGTTGCACTGTGATCGGCAGAAGAGGGACTGCCAGGGCCAAGACTAGCATTTTCCAGTGTGCCTTTGCCATTGATGATTGAGAGCTGGGAATAGAGGTCCCACTCGTGATTCAGTCGGTATTGAAAGCGAAGATTAAGAGAACGTTGTAAATCAAAGTCGTAACCAAGTCGGTCACCTTCAAGTTGGTGCCCGCTGAGAGTGAAATCATTAGGCTGAAAGAGATTGATTCCTAGGGAAAGAGCATAGCTTGTGTCTGAAAGGCTTGATGGTCTTTGACTAGGGTCTATGAGTTGAGCTCCTCCAGGAGCCGAGCCTTCAATGAGTTCTGCTAAGGCTTGATTTTTCCCCAGTTTGAGTACCTTCACTTTTCCGCGTTTTTTACCACCTTGGTGCACTTCATAGGATTGACCTTGCTGGAGTTGCAGAGGTCCTTGTTTTTGAATTAAAACTTTTTTGCCTTTCACTGCTCTAACTTTTTGGCAAAAAGCACTTTGATTGAAGGTCAATAATACACTAGTCAAAAATAGTAAAAAGAAAGTCCTAGTCTTTTTCATCTTTCATCCTTGAAATAATTTTATCAAAAAGTAACTAGGACTATTTTAGCATATTTTTTTTTAGCAATGGCAATTTGGGAGAATTTGACCTGCTAGATCAGTCCTAATTGTTCCACTGCTTTCTTCTCATTCCGAAGTTCCTCAAGGGTGACTTGAAATTTCTGCGAGGAGAACTCATTAAAGTTGATCCCTTCGATCACTTTTAGTTTGCCTCCCTGAGTTTGGCAGGGAAAGGAAAAGATAAGACCTTCGTCCACTCCATACTGACCGTTTGAACAAAGACACATTGAATAATAGTCATTAGGGTTGGTGTCGTGGGTGAGAGCGTAGACACCATCAACCACTGCATTAGCGGCTGAAGCGGCAGAGGAAGCTCCTCTGGCCTTAATAATAGCAGCTCCTCTTTGCTGAACGGTGGTGAGGAAATCATTTTCTAGCCAATTGCGATCAGTGATCACTTCATGGGCAGGTTTACCATTAATGGTGGCAGTAAAAAAGTCAGGATACTGGGTAGCAGAGTGATTGCCCCAGATGATCATTTTTTCGATGGCGGTGACATCCACTCCTGCTTTTTGTGCCAGTTGTATTTTGGCCCGATTCATATCAAGTGAGGTCATGGCAAAAAAGTTTTCTCTTGGGCGGTCTTTAGCGGCATTCATGGCGATGAGACAATTGGTGTTACAGGGGTTACCTACCACAAAAACCTTGCCGTCATTGGCAGCATAGTCGTTAATGGCCTTGCCTTGTTGAGTGAAAATATTGCCATTAAGTTTGAGTAGATCAGAGCGCTCCATTCCTGCTTTTCGAGGAATTGAGCCCACTAGCAGGGACCAATCTGCACCATCAAAAGCTGTCTTGAGATCAGAGGTACAAGTAATTTTTTTGAGCAGGGGAAAGGCACAATCATCCAGCTCCATGGCCACCCCATTGAGAGCAGGTAGCGCTTGTTCAAGTTCTAAAAGCTGTAGTTCCACCTCCGTTTCAGGACCAAGCATTTGCCCTGAAGCAATTCTAAAAAGTAGAGCATAGCCAATTTGACCAGCTGCTCCAGTTACTGCTACTTTGACTCGTTTCTTTGCCACTGGGGTACCTCCGTGATATTTTATTAATGAGTGATTTTAAGTCATCATTATAAATGGCAAAAAAATCATAGCCAACCTTTTTACAGGTTGATTTTTAATTTAATTTTCAAAGAGACAAGGTGTGGTGATGGATTCAGGTGCTTCAAATAAAAATTCAAATAGATCCTCCTCTGCTAGACGAAGAAGAAGGCAGCCACAGGGACAAAGAGGCAGGCAGGGGCAACAAAATCAGGGTCAACTAAGAGACTCTGTTGAACAGAGCAGTCACAATCATCGGCCCCATGGAGATAAGCAACGAAGGCATAATCGCAGTTCAGGCAGTGCTCAAAGGGGGAAGAGGCCTATTCCCACAAGAGAAGTGACCAGTCGTTATGATCAGTTACTGGGAGATCATTTAAGGAATAGAGAGAAATATTTTGAGTGGTATTTTCGCGCCGATAATCAAAAGTTTAATAAAATAGTAAAAAACCTTGAGCAAAGTCGTTTAGCATTGAGAAACTTTGAGAAAACACTGCGCCCTTGGCAAAAGGAAGTGTTGGACCAAAAGGTGGAATTTTTCCCTTTAGATGATGAATATTCTTCAAACCATCCAGAGGATCAGCAACAAGATGTTGAGAGTCATGAAGCAATTGACGCGAAGAGCCAGAGGGGTGTTTCTTACCATGTTAACTCTGTTCAGCAGAGTCGCCCTGACTACTCTGATGATACAGAGGAGACGGAAGGAAGCATGCTAGACTACCAAAAGTACAAAGACTCTCAGCAAGCCTAGCAGAATGAATTATTTTACTATTTTACTTTCCAGTAGTACTCGGTCACGAGTCGCTTTTCGAAAGAAAATGGAATGTCTTCAGGAAGAGGTTCCGCTATGATTTTGGCCTTTTCGCCCTCTCCTTTTGTCTCTTTCATTAAGAAAGCAGGAGTAGTTGAAAGTCTAGGGTGAGCTTTAGCCTGAAGATAAGCTCCAGATTGAAATCCTCTGTCCGACAGAGTTAATTCATCACCAACTTTTAAAATTTGGCTAGGGATATTGACCTTTTTGCCATTTAAGCGAACATGACCGTGTGACACAAG
>SKGZ01000153.1 GCA_007117175.1 Bacteriovoracales bacterium
CATCTATTTTTTTAATTAACCTTAACCTCATTTCAGCAGCCGCTAGATTGGTAAAGGTCATTAGAAAGATACCACTCAAATATTTTTTAATTTCAGGCTCGAGATCATTTGGTTTGAGTTCATTCTCAATTTTTGTTAGTAAATGTTCAATAATAACAGTTGTTTTGCCTGAACCTGCACCTGCGCTTAAAATAGTCCCACCACTGGCGAAAACCGCTGTCTGCTGCTCACTATTTAATTGCATGTGGCCCTTCTAATCCTTCATTACTTTGCGAGCAAATCGAACGGTAACTACAATAACGACACCAATGCCCTACTCTAGGTGTATAACACTGATCGTCTCTCATTCTATTCTTAATAGACTCAATCTCTAATTGATATTCTTCTCTTTTATAAGAAATTAATTGACCAGGTAAATCAAATAACTGACCACCATCGACAGACAACCAAATATTATCATCATACTCACTCAGTGAGCAGTATCCACCCAAGCTAGATTTTAACAAGATAAGATAATAACCTAATTGAATCTTTTGATAGTCTTCAAGCTCTTTAGCACTGGGGATTGTTTTGGTTTTCCAGTCAATGATAACTCTACCTTGATGCCCCTCTCCTAATAAATCTAGCTTAAGCTTAACTCCATCCACCTCAATAGTCTTTTCTGCTGTCCATTGATAACCTGTGAACTGTTCTTGTAGAATTTTAAATTTTTTAAGTCCCTGACTGACCAAGTACTCAACTCTGTCTAGAATTTGTTTTTCAAGTTTTACTGATATTTTTTTAGAACTCTTTTTCAAGTAATTCTGAACAAAGTGCTCTAATCCACTCTTTGGGTTTCCATTAATCAGTTCTGCAAGATAATCATGTGCAATACTGCCCAGATCATTGGCACTTATTTCTTGATCATTTTCAATCTCAAAATTAATTTTTTCTAAGTATTTCCAATAATACTGCCTTGGGCACAGTAAATAAACCTCCATTGCAGAAGCAGTTATATTTAATGGTGTATTGAGTAAACTTTGCACTGATGGTACTGTCTGTCTTAGCGAAATTTGAGAATTACAATGATCTATATTGACCTGCCACTGCTTTTGCAGGTTTCTCCATTCAGCTGACTCGCTAAAAATCTTTTGAGGAAGATAAAAATTAGCGCCACTTTCAATAAGGTTCTGTAAAGTATGACAAGTAAAATCAATAGCTAACTGATCTCTCTTAACTGGACCAAGACTTGCCAAGTACTGTTCTAATTCAACTTTATCTTGAGAGACTTTTGTTGCTAATATATTTTCGGTTGTACTCTGTGGTAAATAACACCATCTTCTCTTTTCTAAGTGTGGAATAAACCTTGCCAAGGAAATATTGTAAATAACATTATCAGGGCCTGAACACTGCAAGTAGACTCTTTTTTGCTCCATCTCAACTAAACATGAAAGAACTTCACTGTGGAATGTACTCATCTCAGAAGAATAAGCGGCAAAACTACTTTGTATCAAACTCCGTGTTAATAATAGAATCTTAAGCAAAAGCCAATTTTGCTGCTGGCTTCTCAATGCAATTTCTTCATCAAGCTTAAAAACTATTTGCCCCCACTGTAGTGCTCTATTCTCTGATAAAAAATCTCTTAGATATTCCAACTCACTTTCAAACATACCATAGGGGAATTTAAATTGATGATTCCAAAGTGATGAGTTCATTAGCGTAGTGGCACTCACCTGACGACAAAGTAGAACAATATCTTTTTCTTCCTCGAGAGAGCTCAACCCAATGCTTTCATTGAACAGGACAATTGCTCCCTTTTTTTCAGTTCTTTTTTGATCTAGATTGATGATCTCTTTAACATTTAACCAATTAAACCAATCGCTCTTTTGCGAGTTTTGATAGACCATCTCAGGTAAAACAAAAGTAAAGTCTAAATCCTTTTCCAATGAGTTAAAAAAATCAATTTGTAATGCTGAAAAATAATCATAACCCCAAAAAAAATAAGCTTGATCACTTTTTATTTCAAATTGTTCATTCTTAATTTTTTCTAATTGAGCCTGTTCGTCGACAATACCAAGCTCATGCATCACTCGATTGAGAAAGAGTATCTCTGGGGCATATTCCAACTGACTTTTTTCACTGATTGAATCGATTAAACCCTGCTCAATTCCAAAAGATCTCCATTCTGTTAGCATAAGATAAACTTGATAGAAATTGTGAAAAGTTTGCTGGGGATACTTTTGGTGGTAGGCTTGAGATAAGGTTGCCATTAGATCACTTTTACCCACCAGGTTCTTATTTGTTGAATTTCGACTAATCGACCTAAGCCACGAGTGATAAGTTTGCACATCGACCGATTTGGTCTTGACATGAAAAAAAGATCGAACTAAGTCCGCACTCATAGTATCAGGACAAATAATACTGATGGCCCTGTGCTGATCATTTTTTTGAATCTGATAGATCGAATCTGTTGAGTGGTAAAGGGCTAACTTAATCAAATTAAAACCTAAGGTGACAGCCTTGAGCTACACCAACCTCCCTGATCATTGCGCTTTAACAAGATACGATCGTGTAGTCGATTGGATCGACCTTGCCAAAACTCAACTTGCAGTAAGTAAAGCTGGTACCCCCCCCAGTAAGAAGGCCTTTCCACCTGAACTCCTTCAGGGTACTTCAACTCTAATTGCTGCATCCTTAAGTCTAGCTCTTCCCTAGATTCTAAAGG
Source organism: Bacteriovoracales bacterium (assembly GCA_007117175.1). Lineage (GTDB taxonomy): Bacteria > Bdellovibrionota > Bacteriovoracia > Bacteriovoracales > Bacteriovoracaceae > SKGZ01. Next base: position 2,705 of record SKGZ01000153.1, read on the forward strand.
CGCACTTTGATGAGACGCTATCGCTCCAATTTGGCTTAATCTAGGACGCGATTGAAAGTAATCATCACTGATTTTTTCAGTTGTTTTTTCAACCAAACCTTTAATACGAACTTGCCTTGCCAGCTCCGGCCAAAAAAAATTCAAGCTAGCCTTATTGTTACACTCCAGCTGTTTACCCTTTTCACTCTTGTAATTCGTAAAAAAAATAAAATAATCTTCTACTCTTTTTTTTAATAAAACTATTCGGCTATCTGGAAATCCATCTCCATCATGAGTTATTAAATTCATGGCAGTAGGCTCTAAGCAATCGCTCTCAATTGCTTCTTTCAACCATTGATCAAAAAAGAATAA
>SKGZ01000187.1 GCA_007117175.1 Bacteriovoracales bacterium
AACACTTACTTGATTATGACAATGTCATGAACGAACAAAGACAAGTCATCTACAAGCTAAGACGAGATATTTTAGATGATCAGGATAATTTAGGATTAGTCCATCAATTTGTAGAAGATGTCTCCATGGAGCTTGAAAATCAATTAAGGCCAGAGCGCAATCCTAATCTTGCCGACTGGGACTGGGACAAGATTAATGAGAACTTTAAAAATCTCACAGGACAGGACAGTGAACTAAGCCTTAATGAGTGCGTGGATCAATATAATTCCGACTTGGCAGTTTATATTGCCAAAAAAGGGAAAGAAATTATTGAACAAAAGTTTGCTGGTCACGAGGAAAAAATTGTCAAAATGAGCCTAAGAGAAATCTTACTTTCTAATTTTGATAGCTGCTGGAAGGATCACCTTTTGGCAATGGATAGTTTACGCGAGGGTGTGGGACTAAGGTCCTATGGACAAAAAGATCCATTAGTTGAGTACAAACGTGACTCCTTTCAACTTTTTAATCTCATGAAGGAAAACATCAAGCGCAATGTTGTCACTACTCTTTTCAAAGTTAGACTTTACACTCAAGAAGAAATTAATGAAATCAAAAGACAACAACAGGCCCTTCTTGAAGCCCAAATGAGGGCCCATCACCAGCAACAGATGGCACAAAAACGCCAACAAGAAAGGCAGCAAAACTCTCAGGTATCTGCAGGTCCTGTGAAGTCACAAGTTCAACGAACTGAACCCAAAGTGGGACGCAATGATCCCTGTCCTTGCGGCTCAGGTAAAAAATTTAAACACTGCCACGGAAGCTAAAAATCATTTATAATACAATTAATGGCTTCCAGTAAGAAAGACAAAACTGACCTGACACGTCTTGATCAAATCCATGAGTTTGAACATCAAGACGATGATGAATTGACTGTTCATTTTGAATTGCCACAAGATGAGTCGATCTCAACAGATGAGCCTGCGAGCACTCCAGAGGAAGAAAATAATGACAGTGATGAGCAAAATGAAGAGCTCTCTATTCCTGAATTTGAAATTGATGAAGCAAGTGAGCAAGTAGAGGAAGAAGTCAACCTATTGGATCTTGATGAACACAATATTGAACAAGAAAGTGATGAGCTAGAAGCCGATGATCTTAACCTTGAACCAGATCCAGAAGAGCAGTTAGATGTTGAACTCACTGAAAATCAAGAAACCACTGAGCTCAATGATCAAAGCGATAAAGTCTGGCCCCAGCATATTCCCCAAGAGTCAGCCCCCAACTTCACCTTAAAAATAACTGGATTACAAAGAGCTGAAGATAAAGAAGACATAGAGATTATACTTAAAGAGTTCAAAATTATTAACCAAGAGAATCAAGAACACTACCAACGCTTTATCGCTAATGGCCATATACTCATTCCAAGAATTGGAGAGTTCCTTGCTATTCGACTAGCCCATCAACTGCGGCGATTTCCCGTTGAACTCAGCCTTGGTCTTTCCGATGATCTCACCTCCAGCAATGAACTAGATCAACCCATTGGGGGTCATCTCACTCCACAAAGTATGAAACTCAATCGCAAACAATCTGCAGACTTTTCAAATGTCAAAATGAGCCTTGATGATATTCTTCTTAGCAATACTTCTCAGTTGGAAAACTATAAAGTTCGTGACTATTTAGGAATTGCCATTGAAGTCAGAAAGATTGCTCATAAAGATTTCTCTTATCCCAATGAGGAACAATTTATTGCTATTAAAAATAAAGAACTCAAAGAAATTTCTTTTAAGCGCCCAGAAATTCAAAAGCTCTATCAGGAAATGGCCCTGGCCTTGCGCCCTCAGGCCTTAGAGCTAGGGGCCAATGGAGTGATTAATATCAGCTACCAAGTCAGCAGCTTGCAAGCTCCAGATGAAGGAAATCAAATCCAAATCACCTGCACTGGGAATATCGTCATTTTAAGTGAAAAACAATGAGCAGTAAGCACTTTTCAAATATCATTATTGGAGCAGGTATTAATGGCTGTGGTGTCTTTCGAGATCTGGCATTACACCAAGAAGAAGTTTTACTCATTGAAAAAGGTGATTTTTGCCAACAAACCAGCGCTCATAGTTCAAAACTTCTACACGGCGGCATTCGCTACCTTGAGCAAATGGACTTTCAACTCATCGCCCAAGCACTCCAGGAAAAAAATATTTGGTTAAAGCTCACTCCTCACCTCTGTTATGAAAGCCCCTTTCTCTACCCGTTGATCAAAGATGCCTCCCCGAATTATTTCACTATGAAACTAGGTCTTTGTTTTTACGATCTGCTCTCTTTTTATCAAAACACCTCCCATCAAATGCTCAATCAAAAGCAAACACTGCAAAAAGTGCCTCAGCTTAATGATAAACTTATCACGGGTGCTGGACTGTATTACGACGGCATTATGCAAGATAGAAATATCGCCCTTGCCTGTTTACAGGACGCTCTACGCTTTGAAAAAGCTCAGGCCTGGAATCATAGCGAAATTCTAGAAGTGCAAAGAAAGAATGATCTTTTTCTACTTCAAATTAAAAGGGATGAGCAAATCCTCAATTTAAGCTGTGACCAACTCATCTTCACCACTGGCCCTTTTACTGATCAATTACTACCCAAAATTGGAATTGATTGGCAGCCCCAACTGATTCTCTCTAAGGGCTCTCACCTATGGTTTGACCATCAAGATCTTCCTATTAGTACACCATTAGTGATGCGCGATGAAAAAAAACGAGTACTCTTTGTCATCCCCCATCAGCAAAAAATTTTAGTAGGCACTACCGAGCAACCTGTGAGCAAAGATTTGTTTAACCCAAAAATCAGTGCAGAAGAAACCGAATATTTGATTTCTCAATTAAATCGCTATTTTCCCAAGCTGAATCTCAATGTGAATCATATTCACTCCAGCTACTCTGGAATCAGGCCATTGGTGCAAGATGAATCCCAAGAGCTGGGTCAAGTCAGTCGCCACCACCGAGTTTATCAACCTCACCCCCACTGCTGGGTCCTACTAGGAGGCAAGTACACCACTTTTCGCTTAATGGCCCAAGATATTGTGCGCTCCATTCGCTCTGAGAAATCACTTCACTATAACCCTACACTCACCCTTAACCCACTACTATGCAATACATAATACTTCTGCTACTCATCTCTTGTGCCTGCCAAAAAAAGATTGAGATTCCTCAATATGAACGCAAGGCCTTTCGTCACTGGATTGATGAAAATAAGAACTGCCGTAACACCCGCCATGAAATACTGGCCACTCGCTCCCTTGCACCGGTGCAGTTTAGGCCCCACCAGCGCGGCGAGTGCCGGGTCATCCAAGGTCTTTGGCCCGATTATTACTTTGATGAAAAACACACTGATCCCTCTCAGGTGGACATTGATCACCTCATTCCCCTCAAACATGCTTGGGACATTGGGGCCCATGACTGGAGTGATGAGAAGCGTAAAGAATTTGCCAATGATCCCGAGAATCTAGTGATCACCAATCGCAAGTACAATCGCCAAAAAGGTTCACTCACCATCGCCCAGTGGCTACCCATTGATCGCCAATACGCCTGTAAGTATATTGGCCAATGGTACGCAGTCAAAGAAAAATACAAACTGCCAGTCTCAGCTGAAGAGCACTCCACCAAGCGTCAGCTTAAGTGCGATCAGTTAAAAAATTAGATAAAATGGAGGAGACGGCCGGATTTGAACCGGCGGTTGTACGGTTTTGCAAACCGTTCCCTTGGACCACTCGGGCACGTCTCCATTATGAAAATCTGTAGTCAAAATTTTGCCGAAAACGGCAGCAGAAGTCAATTTAAGCTTCGCGAATGGTATAGAGTTCTTTACCTTTGTCCACTCGCTCTTTAAGTTCTTTACCAACCTTGAAAAAGGGAACTTTCTTAGGGGCCACTCGCACCACCTTACCCGTCTTAGGATTGCGCCCTTCATAGGCCTTGTAATTACGATTAGCAAATGAACCAAAGCCGCGAATCTCAATTCGCTCATCGTCGTAAAGGGCCTGAATCATGCTGTCAAAGGTGATATTGACGATCTTCTCTGCTTCAGAGTGAGGAAGATTGGCTTGCTTTTCTAGGGCGCTAATAAGATCAGCTTTGGTCATAATCTTTACTCCTTCAAAGACTAATTTTCAATTACTTACCTCTATTATAGGCCCTAAGTGCTATAAAATGCTATAGGAAAATTGCCACAGGAATTGGGCAATGATTAAATCCATTCTATTGTATAAGTATCTAATATTACAAAGATCAATCAAAACAACCATGCTGTCGGCCAATTAAAGTTTACAATAAAAGTAGCCGACAAGCTTTATGAGGTAATATGCAAGCTGGTTTACACATTTTTCTTATTTATTCTATGCTACTGACATTGCTGCAAGGTTGTGTGCTAGGTGAAACCTCGCCATCGCGCACTGTGATTGAAGCAAGCAATCGCTCGCCCGCCACTCCTACCATGATTGGTCATCGCCCTCATCAAAGTATTCACTTTAATAATGCGTGCGCCTGTGCAAAAGATGGTAACGATGTTCATCCCATTACTCGCAAAAATTATAATCAATGCAGCAATCTGTGTCATAACTTAAAAGGGGTAATGGGAAATAATAATCAGATTCTAATCCTAGAGATTGATTTTCCTCAGGGCTATGAAGCAGTGGATAATATTCATGACTGGTGTCATAAAGAATTAGGAGACGGCTATTTGTCTCCTGATTGCCTTTTTGTCTATTGGGAGGCCAGAGGTATTGGCATTAAATGGAATTTAGAGATAGGTCAGATTGTGGCCAATCGCTATATGATTGTGCCCATTGCTGATGGTGCCTTTAGCCAAGAGACCGACTATCACTTTAAGATTATTGAAAATAGCTCACAAGCAGAGACTGCCACTTTTGAAAATCTAAGAATTGGCCCGGCTACTCCCCCGCAGGAGGATTTGTTTCCCAACAACACCACAGACTTGCTTGGTTATCATTGCAAATATGTTCCTGACAATGATCTCATTGTTTATCAGTATCGTTCACAGGTTTCCCCCAGCGAACCATTTGATGTTGATTATAATTGTTCACCAAGTGATTATTTTGATGTGGCAAAAGCTTGGCTCGATAGTGCAAGTAGAATTGATCAGATTAATCAGAACTTTCTAATCGACTTACAATGGCAGGGCTATCGTGGCAATTTCAATCAAGCTCTTTTCCGACCTATTCAAGCTTTTACTAAGCCTAAAGAAAATCAACAAACCATCGGCTATATGACAATTCCAATTATCATCCAAGAAAATGGTCATCATAAGGGATACTGCCCAGATGACTATCAAGTTGGTCATAATGATCAAAGCGATGAGGCCATTTTTACAAGGGCCATGCAAGCTCACACTGGAGGGCGAGCCACTGAAGCACTCTACCTTATTGAAGGGGTTGAAGATGTTGAAGGCTTCTTACAGGTTTCACAGAGCTGGTTGCAAGAAAATGACTGGTATTATCCAGGTAAAATTCCTGTTGGAGATGAGCCAACGATCTCTGACATGATTGCATATGATCATTTTTTTGTGGATGTAACGATCAATGAAAAAACAAGAAAATTTAAATTGGTAAAATCCAATCAAACCAGACATGCCCACGACCACCGGGTTGGCTGTGTCATCAAGTAAAACCAACTAAGACCAGAAAACTTTTTTAGCAATACTCCAAGTGGGGGCAAGCTCTGCTGAAAATTGATGATAAAAATAGTAAAGCAGACCCACTAATGCCAGCATGCGAAGAGCAGTCAGAACTAAAAAGCGCTTCAACCAACTCTCCTTGGGGCGAAGATAACGACGCAAAAAACCATAGAGGAAGAGCAGAATAAAGATTGCCAAACTGATCCATAAATAGCGTTTCAGCTCATCTCTTCTTTCCATTAATTTCATTAACTGGGGCAGGGCCTTCTCATCTAGGAACACTTGGGCCATAAAGGTTAGTACCAATGAGTCCTCATCAATAAAGTCTGCAGCCGGACTTTGCTTAATGCGCTGATAGAAAATTTTCTTGATGTGTTTTTCTGAAAGAAAAGGCTTGGGTGAAACTTCTACCACCTTCAGGTTTTCGTTGTAGATTTTTTGCCAGTCCGCCTCATCGAGCTGATCAATCTCAGTCTCACTGGTCAGAGCGCCCAATGAAAAGAGCAAAGAAAAACTAAGAAGAACGAGTGAGAGCAGCTTCATTTTTTTTCGCCTTTTTGGCCATCACTCCATCAATCCAAATAGTGATGGGAGAGGCCACAAAAAGAGAAGAACTGGTTCCAAAAATAAGCCCCAGAGTCACTGCAAAGAAGAAGTCTTGAATCACTCCCCCCCCCCAGATCATTAAAGACAAAGCCACAAAAAGTGTAGTGGAAGAAGTGAGGATAGTTCGAGTCAAGGTTTCATTCAAAGAGCGATTGATAATTTTATCCATGGGCTGACCAGAGCTTAATTTTAATTCGTGCTCGCGCACCCGATCATAGATCACCACAGTATCGTTGACCGAGTAACCAATCACCGCCAAAAGAGCACCTACAATCTGCAAGCTAAACTCGCGCCCCATTAAAGAAAAAATCCCGATGACAATGATCACGTCGTGAATCACCGCAAACACCACCCCCGGGGCGTATTTAAAGTCAAAGCGCAGACCGATATAGATCATAATGGCCAACATGGCCCAGAACATGGCCAAGAAACCGGCAGTTCTTAACTCTTTACCGGCCTTGGGTCCCACAATATCAGTTTTACGAATTTCCACACCCTCTTGAGAAAAACTGCGCTCTAACATGCCAGCAATGGAATCGCTGACTTCGTTAATATTTTCCTCGGTGGCCGCCACCTTGATCATAAATTCGTGATCGCTAGCTTCGCCTAAGGCCACCACTTGAGAAGAGCTAATGCCCGCTTCTTCCACTGTTTGTCGCAGATCTTCAGTGCTAACTTCTTCAGTAAACTTCACCTGAATTTCAGCTCCCCCTTTAAAGTCCACACCAAAGTTTATTCCTCTGACAAAAATTTGAAACAGGGAAAGAATCACTAAGATGCTAGAGATAATGGCTCCCAAACGAAAGTAACGAGAAAACGCAATATTAAATTTCATGATCACTCCTCAAAATTAAATCTTAATGTCTTTGCCCTTGGTGCGCTCCATATACCACTCAAAAAACACTTGAGAAGCAAAATAAGAAGTATAAATGGTGGCAAAAATTCCAATTAATAAGGTCACCGCAAAACCGCGGATGGGCCCTGTTCCAAAGTTCAGCAGCGCCACTCCGGCAGCTGCAGTGGTTAAGTTGGCATCCACAATGGTCCAAAAAGCGCGATCAAAGCCCGATTGCACCGCCGCCAAAATACTCATTCCCTCAGAGAGTTCCTGTTTAATGCGCTCGTAAATAATGATATTGGCATCCACTGCCATTCCCACCGTCAGAGCAATACCGGCAATCCCAGGAAGAGTGAGCGTTGCCCCCAGCCCTACTAAGAAGGAAAAAACAATTAAAACATTTAACCCCAAAGTGGTGATGGCAATCACCCCAGAGGTCTTATACCAAAGCAGAATAAACAAAAAGACCGCTCCACAACCAATCAATGAAGCAAAACGAGCACTTTCAATGGAGTCCGCTCCTAAGCTAGGGCCCACCACCCTTTGCTCTTCAAACTCTAATTCCACCGGCAAGGCCCCCGCTCTTAACACCAAAGCTAATTCTGTAGCCTGAGAAAGCCCTTCTTCATAGCTGGTGGCATTCATGGTGATAGAAGCTTGTCCCCCTCCAATCACAGTTTGCACCACTGGCGCACTGTACACATTCCCATCTAAGGTAATGGCCAGCCGCTTACCCACCAAACGCTTGGTGGTCTTTTCAAAAAGCTTGGCCCCAGTGGAGTTAAAAGACAGGGCCACATAGGGGCGATTGTCCTGGGGATCCATACGCACATTGGCATCATCTAGGTTTTCACCTGTCACCCCTGGCTCAATCTCCAATAAGTAAGGGATCTCACTGATGACTTCATTAGTTTTTTTATTCAGTCGCCTTTCAAAAGCAATCTCATGCCCCTCAGGAAGATCATCGGCTAAAAAATTGTTAAGACGCTCTAAATAAAGTGAATAACGCTCCCCTTTTTCGTAGAGAATGCCCTCTTCTTCGGCCTTTTCCAACCAAGAGACAATTTGCTGATCTCCCACCTCATCATTGACCGCGCGAAACTCTAATTTGGCAGTCTGACCAATCAGCGACTTGGCCCGCTCAATATCATCCACCCCAGGAAGTTGCACAACGATGCGATCACTGCCCTGAGAGAAAATTTCCGGTTCAGTCACCCCAAACTCATCAATACGGTTACGAATCACTTCAATGGACTTGGTCACTGAGTTTTCTTGAATATTGGTTTTTTTATTGATCTCTAACCCATAAGTTAACTGGGAGTCTTGCTCAGCTGTCAGACGAATGGCCTGGGAAAAGTATTCTCGAATCATTGGCTTGGCAGTTTGTGCTTGAGCGTTGTCCAAAAACTTCAGTGCCTGCTTGGGATCACTACTTTCTTTTAAACTGGGAACCTGCAACTCAGCATTGATGCCCTCATCTTCTAAAAACTTAACCACTGACTTTAAACTGGCATTGAGTTCATCGCGATAAACCTTATCAAAGTCAATTCCCAAGACGATATAGAGCCCACCTTGTAAATCTAGACCCAAATTAATCTTACCTTTAAAAGGATAAGCACTCTCTTCATCAATGGAATAAAAACTAGGTAAAACTGTCATGGCACAGACCACGGCCACCACAATCATGAAAATAAAACGAGACCACCAACCACTCTTCATTGAGACTCCAAGGCTAAACATTTAATAGACTGTCAATTAGTGTAGCGAACTTTTAACGTGAGAACAAAAGAAAATTTTAAGACTGTTTTTCTTTAGTAGGATCTTCTTTAGGACCATTCAGAGTGTCATCACTGCCCTGACCCTTCAGGGCATTTTGAAAGTCGCGAATTCCGCGCCCCACCCCTTTGGCCAACTCTGGTAGTTTTTTAGGCCCAACAAAGAGCAAAACCACCATAAATATAATGAGAATTTCCCCAAAACCTAAACCAAACATGCTCGCTCCTTGAATTTTACTTTGTTTCTAAAATATTTTTGGCCGAACCGCCCACTTGCGAGCGAAGTAATTTGAGCTTCACTCCATCGGTGACCTCTAAAGTCACCACTTTATCGGTTAATCCTTGGATCTTGCCGATCAGCCCGGACTTGGTGAAAACCTCATCACCTTTTTTTAAGCTCTGTAAGAACTTTTGTTCTTCTTGCATTTTCTTCTTCTGAGGGCGGATCATCAGAAAGTAAATCACCATAAACATCAAGATAAATGGAATGAAAGACATCATAGCACTGGGCTGTTGAGCAGCGGCATCTTGGGCGTGGGCACTGGCAATTAAAAAATCCATTATTCTTCCTCCGATTTTCCTGTGTACTCTTTATAAAAGCTGCGATAAAACTCGTCAAATCTATCACTCAAAATACTCTCTCTCGCTCTACGCGTCAATGACAGAAAGAAGTCTAAATTATGATAGGTCATCAATTGCGCTGCAGTATACTCTCCCACCTTAAACAAATGATTCAAATAGGCCCTGGAATGGCGGGCACAAACTCGGCAAGAGCAATCTGGATCTAATGGCCTAAGATCAGTTTTAAAGCGCTCATTCTTAATATTAATGGGCCCTTTTGCGGTGAAGACGCCTCCATTGCGGGCGTTACGGGTGGGTAAGACACAATCAAAAAGATCTACACCACAGGCAATGGCATTGAGAATATCCAATGGCTTACCCACCCCCATTAAGTAGCGCGGCTTGTTTTCTGGCATATGGGGAGTGAAGTCGGCTAATAATTGCTGCATTTGCTCATTTTTCTCCCCCACCGACAAGCCGCCAATGGCCAAACCAGAAAAGTCCATGGCGTTGAGCTGAGATAAAGACTCTAAGCGCAAGTGCAAGTTAAGCCCACCTTGCACAATACCAAATAAAAATTGATGATCTGCCAAGGGATAATCCCGACAACGTCTGGCCCAAGCATGGGTGCGCTTTAAACTGGCCTCTAGGGTCTGATCATCGGCCGGCAGGGCCGGGCACTCATCAAAGCACATGACAATATCACTGCCTAAAGAGCGCTGGATCTCCATGGATAATTCTGGAGTCATAAAATGTTTGGAACCATCAATATGTGAGCGAAAATGAACCCCATTTTCAGTGACTTGATTTAAATCAGAAAGGGAAAAAACCTGAAAGCCCCCTGAATCAGTTAAAATAGGTTTCTTCCAATCCATAAAGCGGTGCAGTCCCCCCAATGACTCAATTAAGTGATGTCCCGGTCTCAAGTAGAGATGATAGGTATTACCTAGAATAATGGGAGGATTCAAACTCTCCACATCTTCAGTGGTCAAGGATTTCACCGCCCCTCTGGTTCCCACCGGCATAAATTGAGGAGTGGGAATTTCTCCTCGAGTGGTTTGAATTAAACCTGCCCTGGCCTTAGAACTAGTGGACTGTAATTGAAAAAAAGGCTTCATAAAAGTATTAACATCCCATCTCCATAGGAGAAAAAACGATAGCGCTGATCAATGGCCAATTGATAAAGCTCTAAAAGTTTTTCTCGACCAATCAAAGAACTGACCAGTAACATTAAACTAGATTTGGGCAAATGAAAATTAGTAATCAGTCCGGCAATAGCAGGTGCCTGTACTCCCGCCCCAGGATAGAGATAAAGATCACTGCGCTGTTCTTGCCCGCAGATAAAATCACTTTGTCGATAAGCTGACTCCAAGGCCCTTAAACTGGTAGTGCCCACCGGGATAAAAGCATCAGTGGCCCTTTGAAACTGCTGCCACAGCTTTTCATCAATAGAATAAGACTCACTGTGCATTTGATGCTCAGTGATCTTTTCACTGCTCACTGGCCTAAAGGTGCCCAACCCCACATGTAAAGTCAGATAAGACAGCTCCACCCCCGTGCGTTTTAATTGATCTAAAAGAGGCTGATCAAAGTGCAAGCCGGCAGTGGGAGCGGCCGTTGATCCAATGTGAGAGGCAAAGGTGGTTTGATAATCATTGCGATCTTTTTCATCGGCCTTGCCTTGCCTAATATAAGGAGGAATGGGAATTTCTGCAAATTCTTGTAAGTAGGCCACCAGATCAATCTCTTGATTTTGTAATTGCACCCAGAAGGTTCCATCGGGGCCTTTTTTCTTAAGACAAAAAACA
>SKGZ01000081.1 GCA_007117175.1 Bacteriovoracales bacterium
AACCTTAGAGACCTCTTTTTTGAACTACACCCTGGGAGCACCTTTGTTGATCTCCTCGATGACGGGGGGGTGGAGTGATGGAAAAAGGATTAACCAAATTTTGGCCAGAGCTGCTGCTAGTTTTCGTTTACCCATGGGGCTAGGCTCAGTGGGTTGTCTTTTAAAGGATGAAAGTTTTTATCCTGATTTTCAATTGCGTTCTTTGTTAGACAATGCTCCACTTTTGGCCAATCTAGGGATTGCTCAAGTGGAACAGTACCTAGAAGTGTCTAAAAGTGGTAAAATCATTGAGATGATTAAGCGACTGGAGTGTGATGCTTTGATTATTCATATCAACCCATTACAAGAATGGGTGCAAAAAGAAGGTGATCGTTTGAAACAGTCTCCTTTAGAAACGGTAAAAAAATTTCGAGAGCTTCATCCTCAATTGCCTTTAGTGATTAAAGAAGTAGGGCAGGGCTTTGGGCCTAAAAGCTTAATGGCCCTTAATGAGCTAGACTTAACTGCTATTGATCTGGCCGGAGCTGGAGGCACTAACTTTACAGAGATTGAGGCCATTCGAAAAAATGAAGAAAACTGCCTAAGCTTAGTGGGGCATAATTGTCAGCAAATGTTAAGCTGGATTAACCAAATGAAAGGTTTTAAAACACCTCTTATTCTTTCTGGTGGAATTCAAACAGCAATAGATGCTCATTATCTGATCAGTCTGAGTCATCGAACTTCAACAATGGTGGGAATGGCCAAGGTTTTTCTGCAATGGGCCATGAAGGGACAGCAGCACTTAGAACAACAGTTAGAAAATTGGCTAAGTCAATTGCAGGCCGCGCGCTGTTATCTAAAATTAGTCACTGAAAAGAGGTCAGAATGAATGGTTTTTCTCAACTTAGTAAAAGTGAAAAAATTAATAGACTTGCTCAGTCTCATCCTTTGCTCGATTTGCCAAATCTGTTACAGGCTACAGAGCTTAAGGATAGTCAATTACAATCTCAAATTGAAAAATTCTCAGAAAACACAATTGGTCATTTCCCTCTGCCCTTTGGCATTGCTCCTCATTTTTTGATTAATGGACAATCTTATCAAGTCCCGATGGTCACTGAAGAGAGCTCAGTTGTGGCTGCAGCTAGTCGAGGTGCAAAATTTTGGAGTACTCGTGGAGGAATTCAAGCTCAAGTTTTAGGCACAGAAAAAAAAGGACAAATTCATTTTCTCTACTCAGGTGATATTCAAGACTTGAGTGATCTTTTGCCCAATTTTAAGACTGAAATTTTAGATCAACTGACTCTGGCCACCGCTAGTATGGAAAAGAGAGGAGGAGGGATAGTTGATTTGTCTCTCAAGGAGCCAACTCAAGAACAAAGGACTGAACTTAAAGATTATTATCAATTGGAACTGACTGTTCAAACTTGTGATGCAATGGGAGCTAACTTTATTAATACCTTGCTAGAGGAAATTGCACAGGCATGGAAAGAATATTGTGACTGTACTCTCAAAAAACAATCCATAACAATTATTATGAGTATTCTTACCAATTACACTCCCCACTGCTTAGTACAGGCAAGTGTTCAATGTCAGATCGATCAACTGGGAAGGCAGGATGGGCTAAGTGCGCAGCAATTTGCATTTAAGTTTTTCAAGGCAGTGCAAATCGCTCATTATTCAGTGGAAAGGGCAGTGACTCATAATAAAGGGATTTTTAATGGCATTGATGCTGTGGTGATGGCCACTGGTAATGACTTTAGAGCAGTGGAGGCCTGTGGGCATGCCTACGCAGCTCGTACTGGCCAGTATCGTTCTTTAAGTCATTGTCACTTGGAAAATGATCAATTTCACTTTTCATTGATGTTACCGATGAACATTGGGACGGTGGGAGGCTTAACCCAACTCCATCCACTGGCAGCGGCTAGTTTAGAAATTTTAGCAAATCCCAGTGCCCCCCAATTGATGCAAATCATTGCTGCTGTTGGTTTAATTCAAAACTTTTCGGCCATTCGATCTTTAGTGACAACAGGAATACAAAAAGGGCATATGAAAATGCACCTTGAGAATATTTTAACACAATTAAAGGCCAGTGCTGCACAAAAAGAACAGGCCAAAAAGTACTTTTCTGATAAAGTGATTAGCTATCATCAAGTCAAGGAATTTTTAGCTTATCATTAGGAGTCCTCGTGATTTTAGATCTTAAAAATAATATTGAAACTTCACAAGGGCATTTGCTGATGCCATTGAACTCAACCCCCGGTGCTCAAGGCTGGGATCATCTTTATTTTGGCCGAGGCAAGTTAATGCTCACCGGCGAGTACTTAGCATTAGATGGAGCAAAAGCTTTAGCTGTTCCTACTCAGTGGGGACAGTCATTGCGGGTAAGGTCGCAAAAGTCTTTTTCCCCTAAACTTTTTTGGAAAAGCTTTGATTGCTATGCTCAACAGTGGTTTTCTGCTGAGTTCGAGTTTTGGCGTTTTGAGATTGTAAGTGAAAATAAAGACAGCCCAGAGGCTAAACTACTACAGCGTATTCTTAAAGAATGTCGTCAATTGAATCCTCACTTCTTGCGTGATGATGTGGATGTTTATGTAGAGACTCATCTACAATTTCCAGTGGATTGGGGGTTAGGCTCAAGTTCTACGCTGATCTATAATATGGCCCAATGGGCCTATGTTCCTCCTTTCCAATTACAAAGGGCCTGTTTAGGTGGCTCGGGCTATGATGTTGCTTGTGCAGAGTCCATGGGACCAATCCTTTATCAGTTAAAACGTAAAGGGGCAGAGGAAACTGCTTCTTGGGAACAACTCAACTTTAATCCCAGTTTTTCTTCTCAGCTTTATTTTATTCATCGTGGAATGAAAGCGAATACACAAAAAGCGATAGAGAATTATAGATCTCAAGCTTTAGAGAGTTCTCAAAGAAAAGAAGCTATTCAAAAGCTCAATTCTATTACCGATGAAATAATTAAATGCCAAACAATTGAAGATTTTTGTTTTTTGATCAAAGAACATGAAAAAGTGATTTCTTCACAGCTTAAGAT
>SKGZ01000130.1 GCA_007117175.1 Bacteriovoracales bacterium
TGATACTGCACATTTAATTTGGTTGCAGGTAGTGTAAGTGCTTTTTTGGCAGCATCTTCAGACAATGGTCCAATCGACTGATATTGAAATAATCTTTCAGCATATGACTTTGCTCGTCCTGCCTGAGCAATTAACTGTGGTAGCCCAGCTCCAACTAAGGCAAGTGGTAACTGACGCTGGGTGCATTTATGAAGGGCCATTATTAAAGCTTCAAATTGTGATCGTTCAATATATTGTATTTCATCAATAAAAAGTACGATGGCAGTGTTTTTTGATTTTGCCAATTGAGCAACCAGTATAAATAAATCGATTAAGTCTGTTTCCAAGTCTCCTGAATCAGCAAGGCCCGGTTCTTTTTCTAATTCGATAGAAAACTCGACATCACTGTACTTTATTTTCATCGCGGCCAAAAAGCCGCCAAGTGCCCTGAGAGCCTTTAGTACAAACTCTCCAGCTTCAGAAGATTTACTTAACTTTAACAACAGTGACCTGAGAGCAGGTATAATTAAAGCTGGAAGTGATTTTCTTTCAGAGGTTTCAAATGATAAAACAGCAAAGCCATCTGCTTCAGCATTTAGAGCAAGTTGGTTTAAAAGAACCGTCTTTCCAACTCCACGCAAACCAACCAATAAAAAACTTTTAAAAGCAAGGCCATTACGACAGCGATCGAGTTCAATATTAACAAGCTCTATAACATCATCCCGACCTGATAACTCTGGTGGAATAGTTCCTGCTCCGGGAGCATATGGATTAATTCTAGCGTCCATATATACAAACCTTATAAGAGTATAGATTTTTTCCTATACTCTTATAATATCGCTATAAATTCAAGCATTAATTTTGAATATACGTGATATTAGCTACTTATCTTGGTGTCTTGCATATCTTTCGATGATATCGTAAAATATGCAATATGTGGATTGAAAGAGATATTTCAGAAAAAATTAAGGATATTATTAAAATGCGACCAGGATTGGTGCTGACTGGCGCTCGCCAGGTAGGAAAATCAACCCTGCTCAAAACTCTCTTTCCGGACTTTAACTACGTCACTTTGGATCTACCAAGTGTGGCCGCCCAGGCCCAATTTGAGCCAGAGCTTTTCATTCAAAATTACCCCCCTCCTGTGATCATCGATGAAGTTCAATATGCCCCTGAGTTATTTCGCTTTATTAAAGTTAAGATTGATAACAATCGCGATCTCAACGGCCAATTTATACTCACTGGCTCGCAGAAGTTTGAGTTAATGAAAGAAGTCTCTGATTCTCTCGCTGGACGGGTTCACGTTATGGAGCTAGAGGGGTTGTCCATGTTTGAGGTTCTCAAACAAACCAGGGCAGCAGTTGATTATCCTCATCATATTGTGCGGGGAGGCTATCCAGAATTACATAAGAATCCACAATTATCGGCCAGTGATTATTATTCTTCTTATATGGTCAGCTATCTTGAAAGAGATGTTAAGGACATTTTGCAAGTCAGCTCACTGAGAGATTTTGAACGTTTTATGCGCTTGTGTGCTTTAAGATCTTCGCAAATGCTTAATAAGTCTGAAATTGCTAAAGATACTGGTATAAGTCCGTCTACAGCTGGGGAGTGGATAAATATTTTAATCACCTCTGGAATCATTCGATTGCTTAAACCTTGGTATTCTAATAAGTCAAAAAGCATTATTAAAACACCTAAAGTCTACTTAGCTGACTCCGGACTGTTGTGTTTTTTACTCAATATTAAAACAACTCAACAGCTATTGGATTATCCACAGGTGGGTGCCATTTGGGAAACATTTGTTTTTTCTGAAATCAGAAAAAGATTAAATACTCAAGGCGATCACTCTTCAATTTTTTATTGGCGTGATCGCAATAAGGAAGTTGATTTTATTTTTCCTATTGCTGGCAAGTATCATCTAGCAGAAGTCAAGTGGACGGAAAGACCTGGTGAGCGCGATGGACTGGGAATTAAACAAGCAACTGACTTCCTAGGAAGTCAGCTGATTGAATCAAAAACAATTATCTCAAGAAGCACTGTGGATTATTTGCATAAGCAAATGAGAGTAACTTCTCCACTCAATTTTAAATTGCCACGGTGATTAAAGCTTGCGGCTCACCCCGTAGGCAAATTCCGTTGGGAAAAAGCAGTTTTCTTTGAGGGGGGGGGGGATTAAATGATTTACTTCATGGCCAGTGTATAAAATATTTATAACTTTGATGAGATTGTCACAAAACTAATCAATGCCATAGACTATAAGGATCAAAGGAGCCTTGTCATGAAAAAATATCGCCCTATGACTGAGAGTGAGAAAAAACAAAAACTCTCCCCACTGCAATACCATATAACGCAAGAAAATGGCACCGAAAGGCCCTTTGAAAATGAGTACTACCAACACTTTGAGCAGGGGATCTATGTGGATATTGTCAGTGGAGAGCCGTTGTTTTCAAGCCTCGATCAATTTGATGCTGGTTGTGGTTGGCCAGCTTTTTCCAGACCCATTAGCAATGCCTATTTAGTGGAAAAAGAAGATTTAACTCTGGCGCGCGCCCGCACTGAGGTGCGCAGCTACTTTGCTGATTCTCATTTAGGTCATGTCTTTAACGATGGAATTGATCCTCAGACCAATTTACGCTATTGCATTAACTCAGCAGCTCTTCGCTTCATTGCTAAAGATGATTTAGAAAAAGAGGGTTATGGGGAGTATCTTTCATTGTTTAACCCTTTAGAGCAGGTTTCTTTTGGTGCTGGTTGTTTTTGGGGAGTGCAAAAATTTTTCAAGCAAGTGAAGGGAGTGGTCAGAACAGAGGTGGGCTATGAAGGCGGCAGTGCGATTGCTCCAAGCTATGAGCAGGTTTGCTCAGGAGAAACTGGTCACGCGGAAGTGGTGCTCATTAGCTATGATCCTAAGATTATTGGCTTTGAACAATTACTGGATTATTTTTGGCAGTGTCACAATCCAACTCAAGCTAATGGACAGGGAGTGGATATTGGTTCTCAGTATCGATCTGTTATTTTTTGTCGTCACCA
>SKGZ01000146.1 GCA_007117175.1 Bacteriovoracales bacterium
AAAAAAAGAAGAATTAGATTTATTCTTAAAGAAAATTAAGCAAGCCTTACAGATGAATCCTTATCATCTCAAGAGTCTTCATTCTTTATTACAATACTATCAGCAAATGGGTGATCGTAAACAAGCTTTTGTTGTCATGAAAAAAATGACATCATTATATCCTGCTAATGAACAACGACTTTGTCAGGCTTTCCATACAAGTATTTACCTGAATCAATTTCAGGAGATCAAAGGTTTTTACGATGTTTATCGAAAGATGGTTTTTAAGAGTGAAGAAATTAAAAAATATGTCAGGGCCAGTCTTTATATTCTTTCTAAGCATTATATTCTTAAAGGGGAAAGAGAGAGCGCTTTATTATGGGCCAGAGAAACCTTAAGAAATACCCAGGAAACACAAGTCTTTTTTCAAAAATTTGTACAATTAGTGAATCGCTATTGGAGTCAAGAGATGGCGTTGGAGTTTTCCCAGCAATTAAGTTTTAATTGTGAAACTGATTTATTAATTGCTCAACAGACTCCGGGTTGACCAGAGTTGATGTGTCACCAATTTGCTCGACTTCGTTATGGGCAATTTTTCGCAAAATTCTTCTCATAATTTTACCGGAGCGGGTTTTAGGAAGATGGGCAGTAAAGATAATTCTTTCAGTTTTAGCAATTGGCCCAATTTCTTGAGTGATGTATTGATTGATTTCTTGATCCAGTTCTTGTTTTTCATTAAGTGTTGTGACAAAGGCCAAAATGGCCTGCCCTTTGATGGGGTGAGGATACCCCACTACCGCTGACTCTACCACTTGTGGGTGAAGATTAATGGCATCTTCTACTTCTGCGGTGCCGATGCGATGACCTGAGACATTAATGACGTCGTCAACTCTTCCAGTGATACGGTAGTTGCCGTCTTGATCTCTTTTGGCCCCATCTCCGGTAAAGTAATGGCCTGGATAAGTGGAAAAATAGGTTTCATGAAAACGCTTTTGATCTCCCCAAATACTCATGGCCAGACCTGGCCAAGGTTGGGCAATACACAGATGCCCTTGGGCATTAGCGCCCTCTTGAACTTCTGCTTTTTCATTCAGCAGTATTGGCCTAATACCCGGTAAGGGGAGAGTGGCGTGACAGGCAATGGGTTGAGTGATGCCGGCCAGAGTGGAGATCATGATGCCACCTGTTTCGGTCTGCCACCAAGTGTCCACAATAGGACAACGAGACTTACCTACTTTTTGGTGATACCAATTCCAAGCTTCCAGGTTAATGGGTTCACCCACAGTGCCTAGCACTTTAAGAGAGTTCATTTCATAGGGTTTGACATAGTCATCACCAGCCGCTTCTAAGGCGCGAATGGCAGTGGGGGCAGTGTAGAAGTGACTGACTTGATACTTTTCAATGATCTGCCAAAAGCGTGAGGCATCTGGGTAGTTGGGAACTCCTTCAAACATGACTTGGGACACTCCGTTCAGAAGTGGTCCATAGGCAAAATAAGTATGACCAGTGATCCAACCCATATCAGCAGTGCACCAAAAAAGATCTTTTTCAGACTTCATTTGAAAGACACTTTCAAAACTAAATTTTGCCCATAACATATAGCCGGCAGTGGAGTGAACTAGCCCCTTAGGTCTTCCGGTTGAGCCAGAGGTGTAAAGGATAAAAAGTGGATCATCTCCTTGCATTTTTTCAGCAGGGCATTGTTGCCCAGCAAAGGCAGCAACCCATTGATTGTAATCTAATTGTCGATCCTTAAGTTGGACTTGATCTTGCGGTCGATGATAAATAATAGTTTTTTCTACAAAATTTAGGCCATCAGTGGCCTCTTCCACAGTTGCCAGCAGGTTTAAGTTCTTATTACCTCTCAGTCCTGTTTTATTGGTGATGACAATCTTAGCGTGGCAGTCCTCAATTCGTTCGCGCAGGGCCTTAGCCGAAAAGCCGGCAAAAACAACCGAGTGAATAGCACCGATACGGGCACAGGCGAGTGTGCTAATGAGTAATTCCGGTCTCATGGAAAGGTAGAGGCAGACCACATCTCCTTTTTTGACTCCTAAGGATTTAAGGGCCAGGGCGCATTCTTGCACCTGCTGGCTGAGTTCTTCGTAGGTTAATTTTACTGCTTCTTCTTTGGGATCATTGGGTTCAAAGTAGATGGCCACCTTATCTTTGTTCTGCTGCATCTGTTGATCCAGGCAGTTTAAGGTGATATTCGTTTGTCCGTCGGGAAACCAGCGCACATTGGCCTGGTGAAAGTCTCCTTGGTAAGCGATCTTGGGAGCTTGAAACCAACTTAGTTTTTGGCTCATTTCCAGCCAAAAACTTTGAGGATCGTTCTCGGCTAATTGAGTCAGTTCTTGGTAGTCAGAAAAATTGCTAATTGCTTTCATCACTGCTCCTCCCTTAAAATAAGAAACCATGCTAGCTTAAAACCAAGAGGGCACTTTTGACAAAAAATAACGACATTTTACAGCAATTATTAGAGCTTAAGCAGCGTTGTCAACAAGGAGAATTGAGTTACGGCCAGTTTTTTTCTGCAGTAGGGGATAAAGGCCATGGATTCATATATCTACCGCTTTCTTTAATTTTCTTAAGTGGTGTGCCGCTGACAGGAGTCACCACCCTTTTAGGGATCATTATGTTCATTATTACTTGGCGTTGGATCATGTTCTTGCCCCCTTGGATTCCCCAGCGCTATCAAGATTATCAATTGCCTGCCAAAATTGGAGCAAAGGCCTTTGATTGGAGTCATCGGATTTTAAGACGATTTGATACTTTTCTTAGGCCAACTCATCTGTACTGGATTCGCAATTTTTGGGGGCGTCTCTATTCAGGAATTTTGCTAATGAGCACTTGTCTTTACTGCGCCCTTCCTATGCCTATCGGTTTTAATGTTCCTGGAGGCGCTATTTTGTTCTTAGGCTCACTGATGATGCTTAAAGAAGACGGTCGTTTGTTTTACCTTGCCTCATTTATTTTCTTAGCAATGGCCTTCAGTTTTTTTCTGCTAGGCTCTTATCTTTTTAGTT
>SKGZ01000094.1 GCA_007117175.1 Bacteriovoracales bacterium
ACTCCCTTTGTCCAAATTTATGGCAAGAATTAGAAAGATATGGCAGCCCTAGTTCACTGCCAAACGCTTTTGGAGTGGATATTGGGGTGCTTCTGAATCACTCTGAAGATCAGGACAAGGTCATCAGCTTAATAGAAAACTCTCCTTTAAAACAATATCTTTGGCAAATAGGAAACTTAAGCCTAGAAAACTATATTTTCAATCTTTTAAAAGATCGATCAGTTAGTTTTAGCTTTGTAGAATCCTGCACCGCAGGTTTATGCAGTGATCGCATGACTCAACTGGCAGGCATCTCTCAATACTTCAAAGGCTCGGCCATTTGCTATCAAAACTCCATTAAAGCAAGTGAACTGAACCTGGATCTGAACTGGATTGAAGAAAAAAAAGCTGTTAGCCACGAAGTCGCCTTACAAATGGCCATCAAAGGAAGAGAAAAATTTCAAAGTGACCTGTGCGTTAGCTCCTCTGGGCTTTTAGGCCCTGCTGATGATGGCACTAGTCCTGTTGGCACCCTCTATTGCGGTTGGGCCAGTGCAAATCAAAGTGGCTGTTTTCATTTTCAATTAAAGGGTAAAAGAATAGACTTAAAAAAGAAGTTCTCGCAAGCAGCTTTGCATATTTTAAGACAGACTCTTGAGGATTTAAAATGACTCAATTTTTTGCAAGTGCGGAGTTCACTGAAAGTATTAAATTTTTCGTCGCCCTTATTTCTATCATCAATCCACTGGGGGCATTACCAATTTTTTTATTTCTGACCCGTAGTTTTGCTGCTGAAGAGATTCAAAAAATTTCGACTAACTGTGCGATCACTATTTTTATCACCATGCTCTTAAGTGTTACCTTAGGTAGCTATATCCTAGGATTTTTTGGAATTTCAGTGATCTCCTTTAGAGTGGCCGGCGGTATTCTTATTGCCATGATGGCACTCAATATGCTTCGAGCTGAACAGTCCTCTGTCAAAATGAATCAAGAGGAATTAGACCGCCAAAGCCAGATTAAAGAGCTGGGGATTGTTCCCTTAGCCATTCCTCTTTTGGCCGGTCCAGGAGCCATTTCCACTAGCATTATTTACGCCGCAGAATTTTCAAGTTTCTATCACTGGGTGACTGCACTCGTTACCCTCATGCTGGTGAGTCTGATTACCTGGCTAACTTTAACCTATAGCAGAAAAATTAGAGAACATATGGGCCGAATTGGGCTGAATATTATGACTCGAATTATGGGACTCATCTTACTTTCTGCAGCAGTGGAAACTCTATCCAATGGCCTAAAACAAATGTTTCCCGGACTGGGCTACTAATAATAAAATAACTCCCGCCAAAATCACACGATAAAAAGCAAATAGAGTTAAACTCCGATGCTTCATCCAAGTCAGAAAAAAATGAATAGTGGTATAACCAACTAGAAAGGAAACAAGTACCCCTAAAGATAAATGCCATAAAGAAGGGAAAACATCACCTTTGATGACAATCTCTAAGCTGTGATAAGCCGCCCCCATTAAAATGATTGGCAGAGACAAAAGAAAAGAAAATTCGGCAGCCTGATAACGAGATACTCCTAAAAAACGACTCATGGTTAGAGTGATACCAGAGCGGCTCACCCCTGGAAAAATAGCAATCGATTGTGCTAGGCCAACCATGATCGCTAAAAAGAATGAAGAACTGCCCAGAAAAGGAGATTTTTGATAACGTGTTTGAAAGCGATCGGCAATAAAAAGTAGCAGGCCAAAAAAGATTAAATTAAAGGCGATGAGGCTCTCACTTCGACCCCAAAACTTTGCAAGAGGCATTAAAGCAAAAATAGCTATCACAGAGACACCTGTACTCATGAGTAATTGCAAACTCATTTGATTTTCACTGATGCGACGATAATCCTTTGGGTTTTTGATCAACGCCAAGCAGTTCTGATAAATAAGACTTAATTGAGAGCGAAAGTAAATGATCACAGCAAAGGCAGTTCCTACATGCAAACATAAGTCAAAATAAAGTCCTGGATCTTCGATTTCCAGCAAGAAAGGCAAAAGAGCAAGATGGCCAGAGCTACTTACTGGAACGAACTCACTAAAGCCTTGAATAAGGCCGTATAAAACAGCGTGCCAACTATTCATTTGTTTCTTTCTTTTTTAGTAATGCCAATAAAGGAGCATAATTTTTCCAAATTTTATCAAATTTTTCCTGAGAATAAAAATCTTTTAAGAACTGTTCTAATTTTGAAATTTTCTTAATCACTTCTTCTTTTAAATTTGCATTTTCCACCTGTTCGGCCACTTTAACAATTCTTCCATAATAGCGAAACAAAGAGAGATCTAACTTTTTTCTTAAATCCTCATCAAGAGTCTTATCATCAAAAAAATCCATTAAAGTATACAGATCAATATTCTCTAGACGCTGCAAGTCCTCATCATTGGCCTTTATATCCCCCCAAAGCACTCCTTGCAAGAAGTCATTATAAAAGGCATCTTCTAATTGACCTTGACCAGCACTGACTAATAACTCAAAAACCTCAGAGCGATCCCTATCCCATAGGAAGAGTTGATGAGACACCTTACCCATCACTCCTTTCTTCAATCGCACAAAAAAGCTAGAACCTGACTCCATAAAGTCTAACTTAACCCCAGTCTCATAAGAACTCAGCAAAGCAAAAGCTTGCTGGAAGTCTAAAAATGCTTGATAAAAAGGGCCATAGCGAAAAAAATGACTAATGGCTTCATCTGGATTAAGCAGCAAAGAAGTTTGTATTAATTCTTGCAACTCTTGTTGAAAAGCAGATTGCTCTACTGGCATACCTTCCACAAAAGAAGTGATTTCCGGAAAAAAGAGAGGGGCTAGCAGATACCCATCAGTTAAGACCGAAAGTATTTTTTTGGCATCAAAGCTTTTCTTGCGAGCAAAGCTTGCTTGCCCTTGAAAAAAAAAAAAAAAAAAGTTAATCACAGGACGATAGATCTTTTTTTCCCCTTGTTCTAACTCAAAACTGGGATAA
>SKGZ01000281.1 GCA_007117175.1 Bacteriovoracales bacterium
AAAAGAATAAGGCTTTCTTTAAAACAAAAATCCAATCACCACACTGGAGTGTAACGTGTTATTTTCAGGTTCTAGAAAAAAAGATCCAGGCATATTGGGAACCTCTGGGCCTAGTTCAGAATCCTGAATATCCCAATAGGTTAATCTCAACTTGGTGTATAAATTGCGATTGAGAAAATAGGTTAAATTGGCGTGTAGTCCGTAGCCATTTTTTTGGGTAAGCTTAATACCTCCCATGAGATCACTTTCATTTTGTCCTCTGATAAAATAATAATAATCTAAATTGAGAATCAGGTTAAAATTCAAGAAAATTTGTATACCTATGGGGAGATAGAGATAACTGGTTTCACGTTGATAATTAGGACCGTTTTTATCATTCCAATAGCGATAGGCCAGTCCTAACCTTGGTCGAAACTTGCCCGGACCAAAGGTTTGGGTCCCTGAAAAATGCCAAATTTGATGAGGGGTGCGTTGTTTGATGCTGACAGTGGGGTCAAAAAGACCCGATCCTTCATAGGTGAGATGACCAAAGTGATATTCTCCACCAATTTGCAATGATCCCAGTGAATTGCGCCAAAACTTGCCCAATTCAAGACCCTGCATAGGGCCGTGCTGCTTCATCACCGAGGGTTCACGGTACTGAAAATGATTGAGGCTGTAACCCAAATAGAGCCTAGCAGAGCTGCTGTCGGCCAGTGTCAGTAAGAAAACTATATTGAGCAAACGCAGCATAGAATTCAATTATAATTCTTCGGCCTAGCTCCAGCAAGTGAGGGATTAATGTTCATAGAGTATTCTTCTCAGGTTCATTGCGACACTTTTTACTTGGCATGTGGCTTGCTCTGTAAAGTGTAACTTTTCATTGTTAAGAAGGAGTTTGCAATGAACATGATCGTCCACCTCACTTTTTTATTTGTTTTAATTCTAGCTCTTTCCGGTTGTGGTCAGGTCAGTCAACAAACTAACAATCTTCAAGTAGATTCCTTACAGCAACAAACAGTTCTGGACGATGAAAATCAGCTTGTTCTTCGCTATTGGGATTAAGAGAAAAATAGCAGCGCTGCTCAAATCCTAAAATAGCAAAAACCCCAATCTTATATTCTTGCGGTTGATTAAGATCCATTTTCCATTGGCAGTGCCATGTTTTCTCTTGCAGTTTGTGGCATTTCCATGGAGCACTGGCAATCAGGGGAGTGCTCAAAATTTTCCTGGGTCGATGAATCACTAATTCCAAGGATTTCTCATCGGGGCTGAACTGGAACTCTTGGTAGTCATCTTGGTTTTTTTTTTGTAAAAAGACTTCAACCACATCTTTTTGCCATAATCCCCAGTTCTTTCGAGCATCATCATTAAACCCACTGGCTAAATTCCAGCAAGTGGGTGTTTGCAATTGAAAATCTAATAAGAATTGTCCTTGCTGGTAATGAGCATCTATTTGAACTTGATAGTCATTATGAGAATTAGCCCAATGGCCTTTCAGTGGAATCATTCTTAATTAAAAACAG
This sequence comes from Bacteriovoracales bacterium, assembly GCA_007117175.1. Lineage (GTDB taxonomy): Bacteria > Bdellovibrionota > Bacteriovoracia > Bacteriovoracales > Bacteriovoracaceae > SKGZ01. The sequence goes on from SKGZ01000281.1 coordinate 1,506, forward strand.
TTTTATTCACTTTTGTCTAGTCGCGTGAGTGAAAAATTGGTAATGAATTCTATGATGAGTTATTACTTTATCTACCCGAAGGGCTTGGCGTCATTGGGACTAGCTGAAATTGAGCACAAGCTTGCTTGGCTGTCCATTAATGATTTCCAATTCATTAAACTCAATGCCCATGGAATAGAATTTGAGTGCTCTAGCCAAACGGCCTTGACCTTACAGAGTTATTTGAAACTTCCCACTCGTTTATTGCTGAGGATTCATCAAAGTAAAGTGCGCGATTTGCCCAGACTTTATAAAAAAATATTAAAAATAAACTGGAAAGACTGGACAGCTGGAAATCAGATTGAATGGAAAGTTCAGAGTGCTCAAAGTCGCTTAATTCACAGTGGTAAAATTCAAGACTCTGCTCAGAAAGCTTATCAAGATTATTTAAAAGCTAATCCTGTTGCTAAAAAAATTGCCACTCAGTTTTACTCTGAGCAACCCCTTAGCGTCTATCTGAATCTTTATCAAGATCAAATGCAGATTAGCTTGGACCTCAGTGGTAGGAGGTTAGATCTAAGGCAAGAGCAGTTGAGTCATCAATTCAAGGCTCCTCTTCGCCGCAGCTTAGCCGCGGCCATGGTTTTCTTGACCATGAGGTCTCTTTCAAACATACGTTTTCATCTCTACGATCCCTTTTGTGGTAGTGGTACATTACTTCATGAGGCCGAGACTTTTTTTCAAATCACAAAGAGAGTTTTTGCCTCTCAATTCATTCCTTTCTTTGAGCAAACTCAGATCCCAACCATGAGTGAAACTCCAGCGTTACCTTTTTTGAGTTATCATGGTAGTGATCTCAATCCCATTATGAAAAAGTTTAAAAAGCTAGATTTCTTTCAAATGAAAGATGATGGCCAAAGTCCTAAGGTGATGATCAGCAATCCTCCCTATCAAAAAAGAATTCGATCCAGTGGACTGGAAGTTGTGAATATCATGAAAAAAGCAAAGCAGCTAAATTTTGATTATACTGGTCTCATCCTACCAATAGAGGATTGGCAAACATTCAGACAATCACTTTCTCCGCTAGTGAGTCAACCCATTTCCAACGGTGGAATAAACTGTGAGTTTCGATTGTATCACTTAGCAAAAGTGTGCTAGCATTTTTAAATGATCATCAGACAGAAGATCCCTGTTAAGTGGATTTTATTTTATACCTGGAAGCATTTAGTTTTATTAACTCTCATGTCCGCTCTAGCGCCATTGATGGTTCCCCTCATGCCTTTTCAAATCCCAATCAGCGGATCGGCCATGTTCTCAGCGGCCCTGTCCATCTACCTAGGTTTTAGAAGTAATAACGCCTACGATCGCTGGTGGGAAGCACGGATGATATGGGGACTACTCGTTAATTACAGCAGAGTCTGGGCCCGGCAAGTTTTAACTTTTCTGGAGAGTTCATCTCCTCATTACACTCCAGAGCAATTGCGCAAAATTCAAGAAG
>SKGZ01000231.1 GCA_007117175.1 Bacteriovoracales bacterium
AAGAGAGAAAAAAGAAAACAACCAGTAGCAAATATTTCATATTAATATACCTCGAACAAGTCATCCTTTATAAATTGATCAAAATTTTTTCTTTGATAACGGCTTGGATCAAAGCGCTTTTTTCTTCCAACCTTACTAGCCAAATCTCCGGGGCTAATAAGTTCCCCCTTAACACTCAAGGCTTCAAAGTCAAACGCCTCTTCGGCCTTGTACTTATAGCGCACTTTTTCTTTCCCTGCCTCTGTGGTCTCTGCGTGAGTCCACAAGAGAGGTAAAGAAAGCAAAAAAAAGTAACACATAACCCTCACAGCTTCTCCTTGCATTGATTTTCTAAAACAGGGATATAACTTCCAAGCTCATCGGCCCAAAACTCTCCATGAAAATTCCAATAATGCTGTGACTTATCCCGCTTTAACTTGCGAATAAAGAAAAGTTTTTCAGAGGGTCCTTTTCCATCTTCTTGTATCTCATCTTGCTCACGCTCTTGATCGTAGTGCTGATATTTAAGCTGGGAATAGAGATCGACTTCCATTTCAGCAAAAATATTATTGATACGGATAATTTCATTGGCAAAATTAATAAATTGCAATTTTATGTAAGCATTCATAAAGCTAACATAATTGCTATAAGCCTTATTGTAAGCTAATTGGTTTGATCTGCTCGATGCCTTCTGCTCAATTACTTTTTTTTCTGAGCGTACTTGCTCCAAGTAAAACATCAGCACTTTCATTCCTGGGCGCAAATTAATGATTCGCGCCAGTCTCTGAAACAAAGGACTTTCAACTTCAGATAGCTTCTGCTGATTAATTAGAAGATTCACAAAGGGATACGGGTTCTTCTTGGACTTTAAGTTGTATTTAGAAATCATTTCTTGGGCCTGTTTTTTGATATTTCCATCAAAGCTGCGAATCACTCCTATGACATCATCCCATAAACAAAGTTCGGAATAGCTCAGGGCCTTCACCAGTTCTGTTTCAGGAATAAAGTAATTCTCTAAAGCAGGAGCTTGGAAAGTAATATTCTTCCCAACTGATCGACCAAAGTTTCTTTGTAAATAATAATTCCAAGAATTTTCAAAAAGCGCTGTAGGAAAATGATATGAGTTTAAGGGGATTTGACTAAAAAACTTTTCTGATTTTTGGATATCATTTTGCTTGTAATAGGCCCTAGCGATATTAATTTCACATGAGTCGTGTATAAACTCCCTAAGGTCATCATTACTCTTTCGACCATAGGGTGTAATCGAAAAGCCTCTTCTGGCCCTTCTCATGCAACGTTCTGAATAACTAATAGAGGCTGGTATTTCTCCAAGCAACTGGGCGATGCCTGACAAGTGCAGCAAAGATTGTAGATGAAACGGCGAATTAGACTTAACTGCAGAAAAATGCTTCAGTGAACTTTTATAATCTTTTTTCATAAAGTATTTTTTTGCCATTAAATAAGAGATGGCAGAAGAGCCTTTATGAGACTGCAAGGTAGAAAGAGGGATTGAGAGAAAGGGAAAGACATTAGTTCTGACTAAAATTCGATCAAGCAGTCGATAAGCCTGCGCATTGAGCCCCTTACCACTCATCTCCTTTATATAGTCGTTTAGGTGAGTCGCAGCAGTATAGTAAAGCCCTTGATTATAAGCTTGAACAGCGAGCTTAAATTTGGGGGGGATGATTTTACTTTGAGCATAAACGCCAAAAGAGAAAAAGGATAATGCAAAAGAGATAATAAGAAGCTTCATACTAGTACTTTGGCTCCATATTCATAGGTTGTCTAATTTTAACTAATCCTCCACCTTTTGGTCTAGGAAATTGAATCGAGGCCAGGACACCAGAAAAACAACGTATTGCCGAGGGAGAAAAGTTAAAATTTTGCGAGCTAAAATTATAGTTTTGGGCTCGACCATTTGCATTGATCTCAAAATTAATTAACAAAGTTGTGGCCATCTCCTTAGATACTCTTTCTAGCTCTTGTTCATAACAAAAAGCAAATTTGGGAATATACTGACGTAAAATATTTTGAACATCTCTGGGATCCAATATCCCTAACAAAACATCCTTTCCTTCACTGTCTTTAAAACCCTGTACCGCTCCCAGTTCACCTGAGATTGTACTTGCATCTCCAACTCGCCCCAACTTGGCTCCCTTGAGCACCTCTTCTGATGGCCCTTGGGACTTAACTAAATCAACTTTTTGTGTTCCAGTTTCAAAGCTAGAGCCCTGCTGCATTCGCTCAGATGGACTTGCTGCGGCTTGACTCTTGCCTACACGACTTGTGGGCTGGCTATCTAAGACTTCAGAAAAACGCGAGCGCAGTGACTTGACATCCAAGGTTGGAGCGACCTTTTGGGGAGCCTGCTCAGCAGTTTTGACCACCTTCTTTTCAATTTTTTTCACCTCAGGCTTGGCCGTCTCAACTGGAGGCACAGGCGGTTGTGCCACTGGAGGGGTTAATTGCTCTCTCTCAGGCCTTCTTGGCTCAGCTGGCGCTTGGACCACCTTTTCTTTTTCTGATTTTTGAATATCCTGCACAGTTGACTCAGATAAGGTTTTTTCTTGAGTGAGCTCTCCCTGTTCAAGGGCCTGGGAACTGGGACTTGCCACTTTATCTGGCTTCGGCTCAGGCGGCTTCACCTCTTTGCGATAAAGAATCCTATCAATTTTTTGAATGACTTCTTCATCATCCTCTTCAATCTCAACGTGATGAAAATAAACGAATGCAAGAATGACAGCTGCAATACCAGACAATAACGAGACGAGACTCCAAAGCAAACTATCTTTAGAGAAAAAAGAAATGGGTTTCACCGCTGGAGGTCGATGGCCTATTCTGAGCACCAACTGGAAACGATCTCTTCTTAAGACCAATAGATCCGAATCCTCTAAACTCATTTGTGGCGCTTGTAAGAAGCCCAAGTCTTTTTGCTCAGCCCCTCGAGTAAAAGAGACCTCAAAATTATCCAAAAGGTTAATGTGCCAATTTTCAT
>SKGZ01000041.1 GCA_007117175.1 Bacteriovoracales bacterium
TGGTTGAGAGGTTCCAATTCAGGCTGCTCCTCTTCTGATATTTGATTCTGATAAGCTCCAAGTTGCGGTTCCACAATCCAAAGAGTGACTAGAGTTCCCAACAGACTAATCACAAAAACACTGGCAATCATGAAATAATAATTAACTGCGGGGTGAACGATATAATCAGGGTCAATTAAACGTGCCGCCTCTTGGGTCAGTCCCGCCAACAAGGGATCAATTGTTCCTAAAAAAAGATTGGCACTATAGCCGCCAGAGACACCTGCAAAGGCAGCAGCTAAACCGGCGAGTGGATGACGATTAGTAGAATAAAAGACCACTGCACCCAAAGGAACTAAGACCACATAACCTAATTCTGAGGCGGTATTAGAAATAATTCCCGCAAAAACAATGGCAAAGGTCACAGTCAATTTGGGATTGAGCAGTGTGTGAGCCCATTTTTTAAAACGATGATCGCCCTGCTGGTAATTTGGACGTAAATCCATCGCCTTTAGAACAATAAGTCTGATATAACTCTTAATCAAGCCTGAGTGCTCAGCTACTCCGACTCCTAATAAGGCGACCAAAACTGTTCCTAAGGGTGCAAAACCAGTAAAATTGGAAACAAGGTTGGCAATAATATAGCGAAGCCCTTGAGCATTAAACAAACCTAATGGTTCAATGGTGCCAGTTTCACTGCGGCCGGCAGCTCCTTCTGGTCTCGGATCAATCACACTCAGCTGTAAATATTCAGCTAGTGAGCTGATCACTAAAATTGCAAATGAAAATATAATAAAAAGAGTCGCCGGGTGTGGAAGAATATTTCCCAAACGTTCGACTACCGTTAAAAAGTGATTAAACCAATTTTTCTTGTTTTTCATTAAATAACACACTCGCAGTTAAATCTCCTGCCACATTGACAGCGGAACGACTCATTCCTAAAAGGTTATCAACACCAATAATCATAGCAATTCCCGCCACAGGAATTCCCACACTACTTAAAATAGTTGCTAAAATAATAATACCAGCCCCGGGAGAAGACGGCGTTCCAATAGAAGCAGCAACAGTTGTTGTGACCAATAAAAGTATAGTCGTTAAATTAAGATCTAAACCAAAAATTTGCGCCAAAAAAATTGTAGCAATGGTCTGATAAAGAGCTGTCCCATTCATATTAATAGTTGCTCCCAATGGAATGACAAAACGGCTCACAGATGTTCTTACTCCTAATGACTCCTCCGCTGTTTTTAAGCTCAGTGGCAAGACTGCTGCAGAACTTGCCATCGAAAAGGCTAGTAATAAGACATCTTTACAAGCAAGAAAAAACTTTTTAACTGTACACTGGGTCAAAAACGTTAAGATCATCATATAGAAGATCAAAAGTAGTAAAAGCCCTGCCCATACTGTTAAGATATATAAGCTCAAGCCAGCTAAGGCATCAAATCCAACCTTAGCGGTAATCTGACAAATCAAACCAAAAACTGCAAAAGGTGCAATCTTCATCGCCCAGCGTGTGATGGTCATGCATATTTCCTGTACTGAAAATAAAAGATCTAGAACCGGTGAAGCAGACTTAGCGGGCATACTCACCAAAGCAATCCCAATGATAATAGCAAAAATAACAATACTTAGCATCTCTCCACTCATCATGGCCTGCAATGGGTTAGAAGGTAGAATATTAGAAATCTTTTGAGGAATTGGCTTACTGGTGTTTTCGCTTAAGACCTGCTGTTCTAAATTGGACTCACTGGCCATTGAACTTCTCATTTTATCCGCATCCACATAGAGCCCTGGAGCAATACTTAATGCTAAAATAACTCCAATAATAATAGAAAATACTGTTGTCACCACAAAATAGAGAGCAACTTTAATTCCCATGCTTTGCAATTGCTCTGCACTCCCTCCTCCTGCGATTCCCTGAATCACAGAAGCAAAAACTAAAGGGATCATAATCATCTGCACTAATCTAATAAAGATATTACCGGGCAAGGCTATCCAATCGGTTAAGGCACTGGAAGTGGTGCTGGAAACCAAACCAGAATCAGCTGAGAGGATAATACCTAGGATCAGTCCTAAGAATAAACCTAACAGAACACGAGCATAGAGTTTTTCCTCAACTAATTTAGTGAGATGAATTGAGAGCTGAGTAATCGGATAGAAAAAACGATTCATGATTAGAACTCTTGAAAGAGTCTCATCGTTCGACTGCTGGGTAAGCTCACTTCTTGCACATCATCAACTTGTTTCAGGCTTTGTCCTGTTCTTAAACTGAACAATCGTAGACGACGCAATTGAGGATGATAAAAGGCAATGATCTCCCCTCCTAGCTGAAGCTGTTCCCCATTTTGATAGCTGAAGTTGCCAGTGAGTCCACTCTTATGAATGGATTGCAAACGCCCTGGAGCGTATTGCCATAAGACTCCCTGATCGCTCATCCAAGAACGCTGCACAGTCATTGGTTTTTGTAAGGTGATCTCTAAATCTGTGTTATAAACAGCAGGCTGTCTGAAGTGATTGAAAATCACTAGATAATCTCCCATCGCTTTGACATCACTGACCATACTGAGTGGTTTTCTTAATACCCTACCCCATCGATTGATCACTACCAGATCACCGTTTTCTTCAAAACTGACAAAGTTTTGCTCTACTTTGATATCATCGACCTGAAAAGAACGATACAGCTCCCCAGTCCTAAGGTATAATTCAAGGCCATCTCTATCAGTCACTAAAGCTGCAAAGTGATCACTTATCTTTGCCTTGTGAACAGTACCAGAGTACAAATGCTCATTGAGGTCATTGTAAAGCACACTTAGACTATCGTTTTTGTGAACCAAGACAAAGTGATTAGAGATCTGTGCACTCCTTGCCAGCAATGATGGCATGAGTGGACACAACTGATCTATCCCGCAGCTCTCATTTAAACTTAGTTTTCCCTGCCTATCAAAAACTGCAAAAAAGAAATCACTTACTTCGGCCCTGGAATTCATTCTTTGGGTTTTGACTAAATCAACCCCCTCTTTGGCCAAAGAGTAGACCTCAATATCTCCACTGCTTATTTCTATTGAAAGGTAATTCTTTGATAAAGAGTAGCGAGCAACAAGTGGCCGCTGAATAAGTTTTTTCCCCTTTGGATCAAAAATTCTTAACACTCTCATTTGATCTAAAGTGACTAAATAACCTTCTTCAATAGAGAAGCTATAGAGAAGATCTGCCTGTACTTCATTCAGAACTTTTTCATTCCAATAAAGCTTAAGTGAGCCGCCCTCTCGTTTGGTATAAGCAAAGGCTTCATGATCTTGAGAAAAAGAATGTAAACACATCATCAAGGATGCAAATAAAAGTAGGTATTTCATAAAAGACTTTATATCCAATTGATTGTGATTCGTCACGCTAACACTGCTCTGCAACATGACCAGTTTGTTATTTTTACAAAAAAAACTTTAATAGTTTTAGTTTCAGGACTGGAAAGCTATAGCTAAAAACTGCAAAGGAGAAACAATGGTCAAGTTAGCCTCAATTATCCCCCTCTTCATTCTATCAACCACGATATGCTATTCTAGTGTGGATATTATGGGAGGAAGATTTCTCAAAGAACTAAAAGAAAAAAATTCACATATTAATGTTATTCAATACTCGGTCACCAAAACAAATCGCAGAGTTGGCCTGTGCACAGGAACTATGATTGGCCAGAGGACTATGATCACAGCTGCTCACTGTGTAGCAGATATGTCCATGCCTGTTCTGCGAATTCGCAATAACACATTGAATGCCCCTCACCTAATGGTTGGAGCGAGTATGGTGATCTCCAAAGTCAAGATGCATCCTAACTACTTTGCGATGAGCTGGCTGTCTCAATTAAATCAAGAGCACTTCCAAAGAATGCATCACACCCAAAACGTCGACATTGCTATTGTGGAGTTCAATAGAGATCTTTCGAACTTGGCAACCTTTTTTAAAGATTTAAAACCTATCAGCATAGGACTTAGTGAAGATTTCATAAGACCATATTTAGGTCAAGAAAACAACGATCACTTTTTACTCTTTCGCTCATTGAGAAGTCATTATAAGGTGAAAGAAGACCCAACCCCTCCCAACCTTTACGCTTTAGGCTACGGACAAAAAGGTTTTTTTGAGGAGGATAAAGATCGTGATAATCGTATTAAACGCTGTGACTTTTCCCTCAAGCAACTATACCAAGACAAGCCAGGAACCTTTAGTTTTTCCAGATCTATTACTGACTCAAAGGAGTGGGATGGTTCAATCCTTGAGGACTCAATAAGGCCAAGTGAAGAAAACTGTAGCGTTGCACCTGGTGACTCAGGAGGACCACTCTTTATTGAAGAAGAGGGGGAACTTAAACTAGTGGGAGTTCTAGCTTCATTGCTTTTTCGTAGGGATCACAAAATGATTCTAGAAAATAATATTAGCATTATAGAAAAAGACACACTATGTTGGTTAGATCATCATAGCGCTGAGGTGAATCTAAAGACAGGCTGCCATCAATGGATTAAGAATGTAGCCAAGAAACAAAAGCAATACGCTGGCATACCATTAGAAAAATTTGCTCATTCATTTAGCCCTTTATTAGAAGCTGAATTTCTCTTTGCCCAAGAGCAGCAAAAAAGAAGAAAACACTTTTTTCCCACAAATTACCTACTTGAATTTCACCACCGTGATATTGGCCAAACACTTCGCCTGCAAACTGATCAAAATGGCAATATCAAAGGGCAAAAGGGAGAATTGCTAGGCCTGGGAATTGAAATTGGCAATTGCCATGAGTTTATCAAAGACCGTCTTCTCACCAGAGAACACTCCTATATGAAAAGTATGCTAGCCGGCTTTGAAGTTCCCGATTCCATCGCAGACAAAATCCCCCAGCTCGCCAGAAAAAGAGTCACCGAGCTCCTGCCCCACAGTCTCTACTCATTGAGCTGTCAGGTTAAAGATAAAAGTAATCAACAAAACACTGAAAATGTTTACTTGCAATTTAGCTTTCCGCTAGGATTTCAATCAAGGCTGGCGGTAGTGGAGGTCTTCTACAACCGACTCAGAAGCTACCAGCGCTACCAAATGGATGTGAGACGAAGAGCGCTACCAGCGAGCCTATAGAATTTACAGACTGAGTGCCTATGATTTGTACAAAATAGCATTCTGCGTTATATAAAGATGGTCAAAAGGAGAAAGAATGCTCAGGCCATCGGCAGTGATTAGCGTACTCAGCGCTTTTTGGGTTTCATACATTTTCGCCAGTGTGGAAATCATTGGGGGAAGGCACTTAAAAGATATCAAGGACAAACAAAGACATATTAATATCATCCAATACTCTCTGACAAAATCTAATGGTAGGGTCAGTCTTTGCACTGGCACATTATTAGACCAAAGAACAATGCTGACAGCTGCCCACTGCGTCGCAGACATGACTCTTCCCTCAATAGCAATAAGAAATAACTCTCTTAATCATCCTCAATTGAGACCGTCACCACAAATTGCAGTCTCACGAGTAAAGATGCACCCCGGCTACTTTACTACAACTTTAATCAATCACATTGATGCAAAACTAGCCCAGAGGGTTGAATCACTGGGGCCAGTTGATATTGCCATTGTTGAAGTTTTCAATGATAACAATCTTCTTTATCGCAATTATCATACAACATTACAAAGGGTCGATCATGCTTATTAGATTAATCACTCTTATCATATGTTCGGTCCTTATTCTTTCCTTTAGCTTTTCCAGCGTCAATATCATTGGGGGGAGACATATTGAAAGTTTTAAGGAGCAACTCGACTCTATCAACGTTATTCAATTTTCAACGACAAAAACAAATCAATCGATGAATCGATGCACCGGAACATTGATCGATCAAAAAACGCTGATCACGGCAGCTCATTGTTTAGATGACATGTCGCTACCAATTTTACAAATACAGAGTTCATCAATGCCATCGGCAATAAGCTCAATAAAGCATGATACGCTAGTGATTAAAAACATAAAAATGCATCCTAATTATTTTGCATTGAACTATCTTTACTACCTTGATCATCAGCAACACAACCGGTTGCATCACAGCGAAAATATTGACATTGCCATTGTTGAGTTAGTCGAAGAAATTCAGACACTTGTTCCGGCATTTCAAAAGCTGAAAAAAATCAAGATAGGATCTGTAGATGAGTTCCTACAAAAATCTCAACAGATCAAAAAACTCTACACACTTGGTTATGGCGTTGAAAGTCATTTCCAAAATAAGAGAGCAGCAAATCAAAGAATCAAGCATTGTGATTTGCCGATACGCTATGTGGATCGGAGCAAAGCTGGTCGTTTTAGTTTTCTACTGTCTATTTCTGACTCAGTTTCATGGAAAGGTTCATACTCGGAGAAAAGAATTCGACCTTCTGAGGAAAATTGCAGTATTGCAAAAGGTGATTCTGGAGCTCCCTTACTCTACGTTGCGAATGAAGAGCTTAACCTTATTGGGATCGCTTCTTCTATTAACTATGATATTCAAGATAAAGTAATCATAAGTAATGATATGAGCATTATTGAACAAGATACATTGTGCTGGTTAGATCATTATACCCCTTATACCAATCTGCAAACAGAGTGTCACAAAAACAGCATTGAAGATAATGCCAAAAAGAGCCCGTTAATGGCAGCAGAGCTAGTTTTTTTAAAGGATCAAGAAAGACAGCAAAAAAAACGTCTTCCACCGAATCGCCTTGTAGAGTTCTATTCCAATCAAGTCAATGAGACTCTTTTAATACCAATAAACTCTAAAGGAAATGTGGATATTGACAACGATCACTTTTTCAACTTGGGTTATGCTATTCATTCATGTCGTTTTATGATGAAAAATCGCCTTGCAACAAAGAAGCATACTTTTCAAAATTCTGTCCATAGTGCTGCTGGATCCCTGGACTTTGGGTTCGCAGGACAGATGGATCAAATGCGCCCTCATAACCTTTTTGGATTGCGCTGTGAATCAGCAGAAGATGGTTCTACCGTTTATATCCAATTGAGTCTACCTCTTGGCTTTCCTAGTCATGAAGTTATTGTTGAAATTTTTTCTGATCATTTCCAACGCTATCAACGATTGCAGATGAAGCAACGAATACACTCGCTGCTCAATGAGTCTTGATCACCTTATGAGCGGTCTCCTTGATTGTTCGACTCGCTTTTTCCTTAATTTCTAGTTTGCGATAGGGCACACTGGGGTCAAACTTATGATCAATCTCAAATTTTTTATGAACCTGGGCAAGACCTTTGCCCATCCCTCTCATAATACTTTCAAACATTTTTTTATCTAATTTTTTATTTTGTAATGAAGCTAAAATTTCCAAGGCTTTTTCAAAACTCACAACTTCGTTATACGATCGCTTAGTTGTTAAGGCATCAAAAATATCCGCAAAGGCACAAACCTTGGCCATGTGATGGATATCCTCACCTTGAATTTTGGCAGGATAGCCAGTGCCATCAATATTTTCATGATGCTGAGAAATAACCTTGAGAACTTCTTGCCAATTGATTTTTTGATCCAGTTGCTTAATTAAAGGAGAAATCATCTGCACTCCTTCTTCTGGATGTTTTTGAATAGAGGCAAATTCTTCATCGGAAAGGCTGCCAGGTTTATTGATAATTCCTGTAGCAACTTTCAACTTACCAATATCATGTAAAAGTGCCCCTACCCCCATAGTCATCAATTTTTCTTTTGAGGCTTTGGGATAGATCATTCGGTAAAAACAAAGAGAGTATAGGCAAACGTTAATAGAATGATCAAAGGTGTAAAAATCGTGAAAGCTCAGTTGGCCAATCATAATTTTTAATTCTTCAATGCTCTTATCTGCCAAGGCATCTCCCATTTGCTGAACCACCTGAGGGGAGTGCTTTAACTGTTGAGTTAGTTCTTGAGCATTGGCACTTTCAAAAACTTTTTGCAAATGATCCACGGCCATTTCTTTCACTAAGCGAACTTCTTCTACTTTTTTATACTCTCCTAATAATAAAAAATAATCTTGCCGTTGAGATTCAGGAACATAAAACTGGGCATATTTTTTTTGAAGTTGCTCGCGAAAATTTTCAGTTAACTGATCATCTTTAGGAAAAACTCTCACAAACTTTATTTTTCCCTTCACCGAAGCATTGATATAGAGATCGATCGGCAGCTTCCTCTGTAAAGGCAGTAAACTTAGGTTAATACTAAAAAACTGTGAAGTGGGCTCCATAAGAATTCTTCCCTCCTTAAGAAGACCTTAAGAAGGGAAAACATCTTGATACTAAAATGGAATATCATCAGCAGCAAAAGAACTGTCTGATTGAACCTCGTAGGGTTTGGCCGCCTCTGTTGAATTTTGAGAAGCCCCCATGCTGCTCGAGCGAGACGCTCCCTCGCTGGCACCAGAAAGGAATTGAACAGTATTGGCGACAATTTCTGTCGTATAGCGCTTTTGCCCTTCCTTATCTTCCCATGAACGAGTTTGTAATTTACCCTCAATATAAGCTTGGCGCCCTTTAGATAAGTATTGATTACAAAGTTCAGCTAACTTTCCCCACACCACAATGCGATGCCACTCAGTACGCTCTTGCTTTTCTCCTGATTTATCAGTCCAATTTTCAGAGGTTGCCACAGAAAAATTACAAACACCGTTGCCAGAAGGGGTCATTTTAAATTCAGGATCCTGCCCTAAGCGACCAATTAACATTACTTTGTTCAAACTCATAAAACTCTCCTTTTTGTCTAGTGACAAATCTATTATAAAACGAACCGAAATCAAACCGATTTTCTCAGGTGTTGACCGACTCGCCTTCTAGTTTGCAAGTAATCAAATTATCAATATCAAGGTAAATATCTGATTTTTAATGTGTTTTGCTGCCTGCAGCCACAATACTTTTTAATTAATCTAGTTTTTCCCAAAATTCTCTTACTTTTCTTTTGGCCACCCTAACATCTTTTGCATACCAAGCTACATCAAATCCACAATGGGGGCAGGGCAGCTGACGGCGAAAGAGCCCGTAGTGAATCAACTCCCACAACACCCATATAAAAGGGGCAAAAACCAAGCCGCGATAATCCATCCACGGCCACAGCAAGGCGCAAACCAACGAAATCAATAAGGTCATTTGAATATAATTCCTCACAGAGGGACGAGAGCGTAGGGACATCTGTCTTTGGGAGCCGCAAAGGGCGCACAAAAAGCTCATCTGAGCCTTTTTGATCCTATACCATGGTCTTTTCACTGCTTCCATCACTCTCCTATTTTAGTCCACTCCCCACCAGTGATAAAGATTTGGTCAAAAATGCCGCTGGGCCTTCCTATGGCCCAGGGTAAATGGTGGGATTTCAATAGATATCAATAGATCTTTGGTGGCGGGGTGAAACAAGGCCAACGCTCTACAATTCCCTGATCTAAGTTTCAGTAGATCAAGGCTAACGCTTTACTTGATACACAGCTCATACCAAAATAGAGAAAGGTGAAAACTCAACAAAACTATATGAAAATACAGGAAAAAAGCCACTTAAACCTCCCCAACCCACCCGGTGACTTTTTCACTCTAGTGTCATCTCGCCCCCACCGGCAACGTGGTCAATTAAGCCTTTTTTTTGTGGTCACATTAGTGATCTCGCTCACCCTCACTGCCTTTGTGGTTAACGTAGGGCTATTTGTGAAAGCCAAAATAAACCTACAAAATGCAGTGGATGCGGCAGCCTACGCCGGAGCTTCAGTACAGGCCCGCCATCTCACTAATATTGCTTATCTCAATTGGGAAATGCGCAATACCTATAAGGAGTGGATGTTTAAGTATTATGTTCTGGGCAATCTCTCTGCCCCCGGGGTCAGAAACCCTGATGCTTCCAATATTAACGGTGTCAACCAAGGGGGAATGAGTTTTAATCTGCCTCCCATGGCCGGTCAAGCCCCACAGCCCCATGAGCTTGATTTCTATAACGTTCCCTCTATTTGTGTTTTCTTAGGTCGTCAAGGCCAGGGAAATATGTGTTCGGTTTACTCCATTCCCGGACTACCGCGACTAGCAGGAGGCAGCTGGGGAAATATGGATCAAATCACCACCGAGGTGGTAGACGCCCTCAGCATTCAGAAGGCCAAGGATTGTTCACTGATGAGCCAGTTAAATTATAATATCACTAATCGCTGGACCTATGGCACAGGTGAAACCACAACTAATGACCCGCTAGTACAGTTTGCCAATGACCCAGGATTACTTGCCTTTGATCGCCCAGGAAGCTGGCCAAAGGCCACTGAACAGGCCATTCGCATTCGCAATCTAGAATACATTGTCAATGCCCCCCCCAGGAACTCAGTATGTGCCAATCAAGGAGCTGCTGAAAACTGTGCACTAACTATCGACTCCTTGGAAGCAATGGGAGATGTCAGGAATGAGCGCATAGTTAAAGCTTTCTATTCCGCTTATCGCAATTTAGGTAATGACTTTGATCGGGAAATGAAAGCAAGCTTTACCCTGAGCGAACTTGTTCCTCAACCCTATAATCAAGTCAATCCTAACGACCTGAGTAATTTACTGATTCCCCAACTCTACGAAAAATACTACCTTGACCTTAAGCTTTCCACTATTAACTACGCATTATTTTTTACTATGTTCAGCCCAATCACTGAACAAATGAATGATATCAACGCCACTTCAGATGCTGCCTGCAGCATGAGTAAAATTGGCTTTCCTGTGCCCGGTTACCCTTTTGGCTTTCAAAAGAATCCCAACGTGCTCACCTATTACGCAGTCAAAGGAGAAGCTCGCTTTGAAGGGCTTTTTAACCCCTTTGGTGGATTTATCACCTTAGAAGCTTACAGTGCCGCCAAACCTATGGGAGCAAGGATTGGTCCTAAAATCTTCCATGACAATAATGATAGCGTACTCAGTCGCAATGATCCCACCAACCTGCGCAGCACTCACTTTGTTTTTGGCATAAGAAATAGTGCACCTCCATCAATGACTAGCTTCCCACTCCTTCCACTAGCCGAAGGACAATTTTGGCTGGAAAATAAAGAAGACGCCATCGGGGGAGCCGTGCAAGCTGAAGAACTGCGCTATACCGTGCCCAACATGCTTTTTAGCTCCCCTGAAACTGCCAA
>SKGZ01000064.1 GCA_007117175.1 Bacteriovoracales bacterium
ATGGGGTATAATTTTACCTAGTAGGTGCTTATTGAGCTTAGCTGCAATAAGTATGAGCTAATGAAGTCAAGACTAGGGAAAAGTTAATGGCCGAGCAAAAAACTAACGATGAAGGAAATGCTCAAATTTCACAGTCCAGTAGTGGAGGGAAAAGCCCACTTATTTTGCTCGTTTTGTTAATTAATACCAGTGCATTGGCCATTGTGGCCTATTTCCAATTTCAATTTTTTCAAAAATCAGCGCAACAACCTTCACTAGTGGATTTAGTTCAGGCTGAGCTTAAATCCCAGAATAATGAAGCAGGCCAAGAGTTGCGTGATTCCTTAGGCCAAGAAGAAGGGATTTTACTGCCTCTTGAAGCTTTTACTGTCAATTTAGCCCAAGGAGAGGGACCTAGACGATACCTCAGAATGGAAACAGTACTTAAGTTCGATAAAAGTGCTAAAGAAGATGAGTTTCAGGCTAGAAAGCCGCAAATAAGAGATACTATTATTGGTATTTTAAACTCCAAAAGACCGGAAGACCTATTAAAAAAAGAAGGAAAATTTTACTTAAAAGAGGAGATTAAAACAGCAATTAACTCATTCTTAGTAGATGGAGAAATTGTTGATTTATACTATGTAGGTTTTCAAATTAATTAAAGTCTCAGGAAGAGATAGTATTAGCAATCCCAGGAGGGGAAAATGTCTCAAGTATTAAGCCAAGAAGAAGTCGATGCTCTTTTAAATGCTGTTGGAGATGAAGATGCTGATTCATCCAATATGGATTCAGCACAATCATCTAATGATGTAGAAGAAATTGATCAAAATATAGAACCTTATGATCTTACCAATCAAGATCGTGTTATTAGAGGAAGAATGCCTATCCTCGACATTATCTATGAGCGATTTGTAAGATCTTTTAGGGTTTCGCTATCAAATTCACTTAGAAAATTGACATCTATTTCCATTATATCGACTGATCTTCTTAAATTTGGTGAATTTGTCAATACCTTACCCATACCCAGTTGTATGTGTTTGATGAGGTTTAATGAATTAAGAGGAACCGCATTAATGGTTTTTGAGCCAAAGCTTGCTTATGCGATTTTAGACTCATACTTTGGTGGAACAGATAGGCCATTTACCAAGATCGATGGAAAAGAGTTTACCCAAATCGAATTATCATTCATGAAGAAAGTAATGGAAATGGGAATTAAAGACTTAGATGAGGCTTGGGCTCCTGTTCATAAAATTGACGCTCATTATATGAGAACAGAGATTAATCCACAATTTGTTGGAGTTGTCCCTCCCTCTGAGGTCATCATATCAACGACATTTGAAGTGGAATTTGAGTCAGCATCAGGAACAATTATGGTCATTGTTCCTTATTCGACAATAGAACCTATTAAGCAAAAATTAAGTTCGAGTTACCAATCAGATAATGATGAAGTTGATACCGTGTGGTCTTCTTATATGAAAGGACATGTGCAAGAAACAGAAGCAACTGCTGTTGTTAAACTTGGAGAGACAGAATTAACGATTGGAGACTTGGTAAGTATGCAAGTTGGAGACATATTGCCATTAGGGCAAGAGGTGACCGCTGAATTAAGTCTTGAGGTTGAAGGGGTACAAAAAATGAAATGCATGAGCGGGACATATAAGGGAAGCAGAGCAGTTAAAATAACTAATCTAATTAAGGAGTAAAAGATGAGTGATGAAAATCAAAATAATTCAGAGAATGAAAATAAAGAAATTATTAGTGAGAAAGCGGTCGAAAGTCTAAAAAAAGTAGAAGAGGAAATCAAGGCGGGAGATGATGCCCTAAATAAAATGAAAATTCAAAATCTAGATTTTATTTTAGATATTCCTCTTAAAGTGAGTGTAGAACTAGGAAGAGCTAAAGTTGTTATAAAGGACTTATTGCAGTTAGGTCAGGGCTCCGTTGTGGAACTAGATAAACTGGCCGGCGAACCATTAGAAGTTTTGGTCAATGGCAAGCTTATTGCTAGAGGAGAAGTGGTGACAGTTAATGAAAAATTTGGAATTAGATTAACAGATATCATCAGTCCACTAGAAAGAATTGAAAGCTTAAAATCATAGGAGAAATCATTGAAACTTATCGTCTTATTTTTCATAACTTATTCTCTTGCTCTCCATTCATCTGTTGGTGTGACTGAGATAAGTCTTAAAGAAGAGAAAGGTCAGCAAAAACTAAGTATCATTTTTGACAAAGCTTATAGTGAGATTCCTGTCTATAAGAAAAAAGAGTCCAACGTAGAGTTTTATTTTCCTAAAACCTTTTTAGATGCCAAGGCTAAAGTGGACTTTGATGGTAAAATAAAAAAAGAAGATGATGGAGTTTATTTAACTTTGGCGTTAACAGCGGATCAAGTTAAATCGCTAGAAGCAACTGCGACTGCAAAAAGTTTAAGCTATCACTACAAAGCAAACAGCTCTACTACAGAAAAAACAGTAGCAAAAGTAGAAGAAGTAAAAAAAGAAGGAAATGCTGATTACTTATCTTATCTCATCGATAGCGTATCAGAAAAAAGATCAAATTCTGAGTCAGAGCCTAGTCAATCTGTCATGGTTAAAGGAGAGGAAAAAAATAAAGTTCAGAGTCAATCTGATTTTGATATTCCTACCTACATTGCCAAAGCAGGTTTAGTCTTAGGTTTAATTATTTTATTCTTTATTGGAACAGTTCAAATTTTCAAGAAATTTGCCCTGAGAAAAGGAAAATTAAACTTTCTGAAGGGAGATAAGGTGATTGAAGTGCTCGCCACTAATTATATTGCTCCCAAAAGAACATTAATGTTACTAAGAGTCCATGAGCAAATTATATTAGTTGCCAATACTGAATCAGGAATAAACTTGTTGACTGAAGTGAATGATACTACCGGCTTACTTAAACAAGGTGAGAAACTATTAACTGGGGGAAATTTTGATACTGAAGTTGAAAAAAATCATCAAGATGAAAAATTGTCAGA
>SKGZ01000110.1 GCA_007117175.1 Bacteriovoracales bacterium
GCTTAAGCTCACGCTCAGAGTTTTTTGCCCAAGGACGAAGCACTTCCAAATCCTCAGGACTCACTCCCCTTTGAGTGCCCTCATCAGTAGCAACCGCAGGAGCTGTGACTTCCATTGCTAAACAAAGCGGTAAGGTCAAAAAGCATAAAAGCAAATACATTAAATTTTTCACCATTGACTCCTTACTGCATTTGGAATTGAAGAGTCTTGTTACTTTGAGCGTCCATTAAGTAAGCAAAAACTCGACTGCGGTTATTAAAAAGACCATGACCTGAAGACTCGATGAAAATTGCCAAGTACTGGCTATTTTCAGCAATGTGACTACCAGAGGCGCTAAATTGCTTAGTCTGCATTAAGTGAAGGTGATCAAACTGTGAAAACAATGAGAATTCAGTGATCACATCTCCGTTGACTAAGGCCACACTGGCAGATTTGCTACGTGTATCCATGGGAGAAAAATTCATAGTGGCAGCAGACCTGCGAGCAACATTAACCTGCTGAAACTCTCCATCCTTCATGGCAATCATGCGCATATCAGTATCTTTCATGGTAAAGCTAGCCCCTACCAGTCCATTAATCACGCCAGAGGCATTACCACCTTCAACAGCAGTTAAGCGAAATTGATCACGTCCGCTAAAGACAATACGATAGCTAGGATTAGGATTGACAATCTGTGCATACAAATCATCACTCACAGTAAAAGGTGTTAGTGAGTAGTTCACATCATTGATCTCATCCACCATGTAAACTTTCATTTGCTCATTAAAGATCAGAACCCCTAAATAAGAGCCCGGTCTGACTTCAATAGGCTTAATAATCAAATCAACTTTGTCACGATCACTGTTCTGACCTTGATAGCTTTGTTGAATCTGCTCAAAGTTTGCCAAACAGATGTTAACGGCCAGTCCCAGTGTTAAAAGCATTATTTTTTTCATTTTCATTCTCCTTTTTTTAGATCCCTGAATTTATTTCAGTTGTGAGTTGTTAATTTGTTGTTTAATATTTTCAAATTGAGTGTAAAGATGAGTCATCATCATCAGATCATCTCTAAACTCAGTTCTTTGTCCTTGATTGTAGGCGGTAAGATCAGAAAGTAACTCCACTAAGTCACCTGCTGTTTGACCTAAGCGATATTGACTTAACCCCTCTTGAATATCTTGCAGTAAATGAGTGATGATTAACTGAGCTGCCAAGCGGTAGTGCACAGCGCTGACAATGGGCTGTGGTCGCTCATTATTATTATCATCCAGACTTAGCTTCGCTAACTCAAAGTTAAGAAAGTTGATTTGCGAAATTAAGACTTGACGATCATACTCAGCAAGACTTTGATTCACAATGACATCCACTCGATCAAAGTCATCAATGATCTTTGCATAGTACAAAGAAAGAAAAAGTTCGTTTTGATCATCTTGAATCTCATTGCCAGTCGGTTGATGAGCCTGTAAGACAATGGATAGACGAATTCCTCTTTCAATGCTCTTTTTCAAATACGGTCTTTCCTCGGGGGTATGTTCTAGCGCCTGCACTAAACCTTGGAAAAGAACTTGACTGGCCGTTTGATCACTTAGGCCTCTGCGCGCTGAAGTTAAATAACGATTAAGAATTGAAATGGGATCTCTATTCCAAACCGTGATTCTTGTTTGATCACCTACCCCACCGCCAATATTAGTGGCATTGCGAACCTTAACATCTCCCATATTAAAAAGCTGATGACAAAGATCTGCGGGTATCCCACTACAGACATCGATCTTTAAACTTTGAGCTAAGTCCAGTGCACTTTGCTGGGGATCACTTTGATCGGCCTTTAATAAAGACATGTTACTCAGTAAAATTGGAACTAATAATAACCTTTTTTTCATTTTCCTCTCCTTATGATTTGGTTTCTTCAACCTTGGTTAAATGATTGAGTTGCAATGACAGACATAAAACTGAATCAACCTTCATGTTTTTATCTGCATATTTGTTCACAATAAATTCTCTAAATTTCGCAATATCTTCTCTGATAGACTCAAAGTTAGATCGATCGGTAGCCAAGATCACACAACTGGCAGAGCGGTCCTCATATTTTCTTTTGACAACGTTTTCTGCACTCTTATTAAGAATTTCCACATGAAAATCATTGGCACTTTCGTAGTTAAAAATATTATCTTGAAAGGTCACCACCTTATCCACCAGTGATAAATCCCCATCACTTTCTCTTTTCACTAGACCTAAAACGATCAGACTCTCAATGGCCGACTCAACCTGCTTAACAGTCACGTCATTATTAAGCTTCTTGGCAATCCAAGCTGCATTGTTCTCAAAATCATCAAGACCTATCAATTCACGAATGGCCGGAATATACCATTTTCTTAAGTAGTCATACTGAGACTTTAATAATAAGAATGAAGGTTTTTCTAAATGACCAGCAATATCATTCATGCGACTAAAGTAGAGTTTCTTTTCTTCATTGCGCTCACTTTGATTAAATAAAACTAAATTCTCAAAGTACTTAGCGGCAGGGCCTTTCAGTTTACAGGCCTGAATAAAACCTTGAATTCTAGGATGAGAAAGATTTCTGGCACCATTCACAATATGAGTAAAGTAGCCGCGACTATTATTAGAAAACCCTGCATCGCGAATAAAAGCATTGGCCGAATAGCTACTATTAATGGCTTGCTTATAATCTAAAACATCCCCGAGAAACTGACGGAAATTGATATAATTAAACACATCGGGCATTTGTGCCTTAGCTTGAGTCAGTTGCCTTGTTGGCGTTAATGTCAAATCCACTTGATCCATTAATCCTCATTCCTTTCCATCACTTTTTCAGTGCTGATGACTTGTGAGATGCTTATAGGATGAAATCAAGAATAATGCAAGTTTATCTTGCATGCACTTGTCTTTTTTCATTGTCTATAGACTTTATGCAGCAAAATAATAAAAAACAAATA
>SKGZ01000069.1 GCA_007117175.1 Bacteriovoracales bacterium
TGGTAAAAGGGGTAAATTCTTAGCTGACTTAGTTTTCTTGTCAGACATTCCGCACCTCCTGCGCTTTGAATTGGTCTCACCTAAAGAGCGAATCCATCACTCTCTTGCTAATTTTATTCTCCCCTAGTTCTCTAGGGAGAGCAAAAAAAAATGATGGAGGTCATTTTTACCCCACTCGCACATAAGCTTTTGAAAATGTTGGTTTTCTGTGATTGACTCATCACAGATGCAAGAAAATTTTAGGAAGCATTCACTATCTTTTTTTCAGACTCTGAACTTTGTTCATCCTTTGTCCGAGACTTTCTAGGGCCTTCAATCAACTTAGGTTTTTCCTTACCTAGGATGGAATCCTTGGTCACTAAGCATTTTGCAATTTTATGATTACCTGGAATATCGTACATCACATCCATCATTGTTTGTTCTAAAATTGCTCTTAGTCCGCGAGCTCCTGTTTTTCTTTTCATGGCAATTGCTGCTACTTGCTCAAGTGCATCTTTTTCAAACTCTAACTCAATTCCATCGTAATCAAAGAGTTTTTGATACTGCTTGGTCAAAGCATTTTTGGGTTCCTGTAAAATTTTCACTAAGGCAGCTTGATCTAAGTCTTGCAGCATGACACTCACAGGAAGTCGTCCTATAAACTCAGGGATTAATCCAAAATGAACTAAATCCTCAGGCTCAATTCCGCCTAGCTCTTCAATATAAGATTTGACTTTCGCTTTGCTTGTTTCTTTGGCCCCAATCCCCAAAGGTCTCTTAGTCATTCTCTTTTCGATCACTTTGTCTAATCCGACAAAAGCTCCTGAGCAGATAAAAAGGATATTAGAAGTATCCACTTGAATCAGTTCCTGCTGTGGATGTTTTCTCCCACCTTTAGGGGGGACAGAGGCAATAGTGCCTTCAATCATTTTTAAAAGAGCTTGTTGAACTCCCTCTCCTGAAACATCACGAGTGATTGAAGCATTGTCGCCTTTTCGGGCAATCTTATCTATTTCATCTAGATAAATAATTCCTCGCTGCGCTCTTTCAACATCAAAATTACAATTTTGCAATAAACCTAAAACAATATTTTCAACATCTTCACCAACATAGCCAGCTTCTGTTAAAGAGGTGGCATCTGCAATGGTAAAGGGGACATTGAGGTACTTTGCCAATGATTGTGCGATCAAAGTCTTACCAGAACCAGTAGGACCTGCTAATAGTATATTTGATTTTTGTAATTCCACATCACTGGTACCGCTGTTTTGATGGGAAATCCTTTTGTAATGGTTATGAACAGCAACTGAAATAATTTTCTTGGCCCTTTCTTGTCCTATCACATATTGATCAAGATGTTCTTTAATTTCTTTAGGCTTAGGAACATGGTCCATATTTTTCTTATGAACACTCTTAAGCTGATCTTCAGTGATAATATCGTTACAGAGGTCAATGCATTCATCGCAAATATAGACTCCCGGCCCTGCGATTAACTTTTTAACCTCTTTTTGTCCCTTACCACAAAAATTACAAGACAAATTACCAGACATTTTTCGACTCATGATTTTACCTTCTCTGTATCTATTGCATTTGTACTACTCATTATCAGAATCTGCAAAAATTTTTCCTTTTGGCTCAATCACATGATCAATAAGACCAAACTCCAAAGCATCCATTGGGCTAAGATAGTTATCCCTATCACAAGCCTTTTCAATCTCTTCGTATTTTCTGGATGTATGTTTAACGTAAATATTATTTAACTGCTTTTTAAGTGCTAAAATCTCCTTCGCCTGAATCTCAATATCGCTGGCTTGCCCCCTTGCTCCCCCTAAAGGTTGATGAATCATGATTCGGCTATGGGGCAGACTATAGCGATGACCTGCTTGACCTGCTTGTAACAGCAGTGATCCCATGGATGCGGCCATGCCCACACAATAAGTATAGACCGGACAGGTGATATACTGCATAGTGTCATAAATTCCCAATCCCGCATAGACACCACCGCCGGGGCTATTAATGTACAAATGAATAGGACTGCTACTATCTGATTGCTCTAAGAAAAGCATCTGGGCCACCAAAAGATTCGCTACAGTGTCATTCACCTCTGTTCCAAGAAAGATCACTCGATCTAAAAGAAGGCGGGAATAAATATCATATTGTCGCTCTCCTCGAGCAGTTTGCTCAATCACAATAGGGTTAGGAATATGCGCTGTAAAACCGTGATTCTTGGCCATGTTCAACCTCTTTTGTTTCAATCAGTTATGCCTATATATGCCTATCGGTTGGTCTAAGGCAAAACTGTATTTTTTTTTATTTCTTTGCTATCATGGGGCACTCATTCACTACAAAAGGAGTTCATATGTCACGATTAGTTGGTAACAAAGCACCACAATTTCAAGAAGCTGCATTGGTCAACGGAGAGCAAAAAACCATTTCACTAGCTGATTACGCTCAAAAATGGAAAGTACTATTCTTCTATCCACTTGATTTTACTTTTGTTTGCCCCACTGAAATCATTGCCTACTCAGATGCTGCCAAACGATTTCAAGATGCAGGAGCTCAGTTAATTGCCTGCTCGGTGGATTCATTTTTTTCTCACCTGGCCTGGACAAAAATGCCACGTAACGAAGGTGGGCTAGGCGAAGTCAATTTCCCTATTATTGCTGATATTAATAAAAACGTGGCCCGTAAGTATGAGGTGCTCACAGAAGCAGGTGTTTCACTACGTGGTCTGTTCATTATTGATGATCAAGACATCATTCAACACGCCACCATCAACAATAATTCAGTTGGTCGTAACGTAGAGGAAACTCTCAGGCTCTTAGATGCCTATCAATACACTGCTAAGCATGGAGAGGTCTGCCCGGCCAATTGGACTAAGGGCGCTGATACTATGAAGCCAGATCCTAAGGGCTCTCAAGAGTGGTTTAAGAAGCATAATTAAGAA
>SKGZ01000003.1 GCA_007117175.1 Bacteriovoracales bacterium
ATTAACCAACTCATTAATGAGGCAAAAATGACAAAGTTAATTGCCGGATAGAGTAAATCAGAAACACCACCAGCCGCTTGTGCTTGGTTTTGAATTAAGATCATGACAATGATAAAAGGTAACTTTAATTTCATCTTATTTTTAACCTTTAATCTTATTTAATAGGTCTTGCGCCAGTGATCCCACCTGAGAACTAACACTTTCTCTTGCCTGATGAACTTGTTCCATCACTTTCTTTTGCTGTTCATTTTTTTGCGCAGTTAATTCACTTTGTTTTTGTTGAAGTATCTGCTCACTGCCTTTAAGAATCTCTTTTTTTTCAACTTCTATTTTTTCTTGAATTTCCTTTTGGGTTTGCTGAATTTTGCTATGAACTTCATTCTTATAACTCTCGGCTCTAGCCAAGATTTCATCCGCTTGATGATCTTGGGATTGAACTTGATCAGCTCTTTGATGGGCCATGGTTTTAAGATTATTAATAAAGAGAAAACGCAGTGTTAAAAATAAAAAAACAAAAACAAAAAACTGTACTATCAACGATCCATCTACGCCAAGTTCTGTTAATATTTCCATGAGTGATCTTTGTTAAAAATTTATTAAAATTGCTGAATTAATTGAATAGTCTTTAAGGATAAAATCGTCAAGATATTTAGTAGTTATCTTTGATTCTTGTCTCACCGTGAAAAATGACTCCCTCTTCCACAATCAAGCTAGGAGCGCTGACTTTTCCCTCAAAACGAGCTGGTTTCTTAATCTCAACTCTGGAGACTGCACTGACATTTCCCTTCACATTGCCATAAATAATAACCACATCAGCTTTGATATCAGCGTCTACTACTGCTTCTTCCGAGATCACCAAGGTGTCATTAGTAAAAACACTGCCCACCAATTCACCGGCAATACGTACGGTGCCAGTAAAAGTTAGGTTGCCCTCAAAGCGACAACCCTTCTCAATTAAACCAGTAATTTCGCCCTGGGCACTCATCGAGTCAGGTGCTCATAAATTTTGTTGAACTCATCGTCGTTACTAAATTTTATTGTTAAGCTGCCTGAACCATTTTTCTTGCCCTTAATCTCAACATGATATCCGGTGCGATTCTCAATTTTTTGTTTCACAGCTTTATACTTTTGCAAGTTAAAATCAGAAGCTGATTTTTTCTGCCCTTTAAAATTTTTCTGCAATTTAATTTTTTCTTCTAATTGCCTAACAGACACATTATTTTCTGCTGCCCACTGGGCTAAATCACTGGCCTGGTCATGATCTTCTAAACTGGCCAAAATTTTGCCGTGGCCAAAACTTAAACTTTCTTTTTGCAAGAGAAGTAAAATATCTTTGGGAAGTCTTAATAACCTTAAATGATTGGCAATGCTAGAACGCTCTTTGCCTATTTTCTTGGCAACTTCTTCTTGAGTGAGATTAAACTCATTCATTAATTGGAAATAGGCTAATCCTTCTTCTACGCAATTTAAATCAGATCTTTGCACATTTTCAATAATGGCCATGACTAACTTATCTTTTTTTGTGGTGTTCTTAACCACAACTGGCACCTGCTCTAAACCCACCATCTTAGCTGCGCGAAATCGCCTTTCACCAGCAATGATTTCATAGCTCTGATCTTCTGGGTGGTAATTCACAATCAGTGGTTGAATGATGCCGTTTTCCTTAATAGAAGAGGCTAATTCACTAAGGTCTTGCTCTTTGAAAACCTTTCGTGGTTGATGAGTATTGGCCTTGACACGTTCCAATGGAACCAAAACTGGTCCCATAGGACCGCTTTGTTTTTCTTGAAGTTTAGCTTTTAGTTGATCTTTTTTCTCGGATAATTTTTCTTCTTTTAATTCTCTTGCGGGATTGGCCATGGAAGAACTTAAAAGTGCTGCCATTCCTCTACCTAGTACTGCTTTGCCTTTATTCATTCTGTTGCTCCATTATCAGAAAAAAATTGCTCTTGCTGATTGTATTGCATCACTGGTGTGCTGCTTTTTTCTTTTTTATTTTTTTTAGTTTGTCTGATCACTTCATTGGCTAAACTTAAATAAGCTTCACTTCCTTTAGAGTTAATATCGTAGAGTATAATTGGCTTACCAAAGCTGGGGCACTCTGAGAGTTTCACATTACGATTCACCACAGTCTTAAAAACTTTACCTGCAAAGTGTTGATGAATTTCAGCTGCCACCTGCTTAGATAAACTGGTGCGACTATCAAACATGGTGAGTAGTATTCCCTCTAACTCTAACTTGGGATTAAGAGAACCTTGAATCAATTTCACCGTATTTAATAATTGCGAAAGTCCTTCCATGGCAAAGTATTCTGTTTGCATTGGAACAATAAAACTATCAGCACTATTGAGAGCATTCACAGTTAACAAACCTAAAGAAGGGGGGCAATCAATTAAGATATAATCGTACTGATCCTTGACCATGCCAATGGCATTTTTTAACTTTGCCTCTCTGGCAAAAGCACTGACTAATTCAATTTCTGCACCAATTAAATTATTGTCTGAAGGACAAATTTGTAGCCAAGGTAATTCCGTTGGATAAATCACATTTTCCAGTGGAATTTCACCAATAATAGCATGATAAATATTCTTATTGGCATAGTGTTCTTTAATCAGACCTAGACCTGCACTGGCATTTCCCTGGGGATCAAGATCAACTAAAAGTGTTTTCTTTTCAGCTGCAGCTAAACAAGCTGCCAAGTTAATAGCAGTGGTTGTTTTGCCTACTCCACCTTTTTGATTGGCAATTGCAATTACTTTAGCCATAGACAACCTTTTTTATTGATATTAAATTCTTCTGTTTCGAACTTGTTCCACGTGGAACATTTTTGGGCTTAACCCCGATCAATAATCTCTCTTCGCCCCTTGGCAAATGATATTTCACTTCACCTATACTGCTCCATTTTTCACTTATTGTCTTCCATTCTTTTGCTTCTTTCTGATAAAATTGCGGACCTTTGTAGAAAATCACTGTGATTTCTTGAGAAAATTGAAGATAACCCAAGACTTTTGCAATATTTCCTACCCCTTTCACTAATACAAGAGCTGGTTGATCAATCAAAAAATCTTCCATTCGCCCATGTACAGTCTGCACATTGGACAAATTTAATTGCTGGGCCACCCATTGCACCGCTCTTACTTTCTTGGCACGAGCATCAATTCCTAGAAATCTATGCTGGGGATTTAATTTGGCCAGAGGAAGTAGGGGAAAACCTCCTCCAAATCCCAAATCAATCACCAATTGATGTTTGCTTAAGGCCTGATTTAATAATTCAGTCTGCTGTGAAGTATAGGCATCCATGGTTTGATTATTATGACAATCATCAAACTCAGTGAGATTGGTCAGATTGAGCCCCTGTAAATGCTCACCGGTGACTAAGGATAAATAGTCCTTGGTCCATTGCTCCATTACAATGTACCAGCGACCAAGGCGATAGTGGATGAGCGTAAACCATTCATCCTTCTTAATTGCCCAAAAGTTTGAGGAGAAATTTCACTAATTCTCTGCTTACACTCAAAGGAGATATTTTCTGAAGCTAAAATTTTCTTAAGATTAAGTTTTTTCTCATCCAGTGAATTCACCTTTGCTGATTGCTTAAGAGATCTTTGAATATAACCATCATAACTTTGAGTATAGGCAACTGCGCGAATCACCCTAATGTCAAATTGCAAGTGATGAGTCTGTAGTAAATCTGTTAAGGTCTGAACAGGCTCTAGTTGGGGTAATTGCAGGATCTGGGAAAAACTCAGATTTCCCTTCTCTGGTGCAATGGGATGAGGGCAGCGATAACTGTGACAAATTTTGCTAAGTATTTGATATTGCTGATTAAAATGAGAAAGCAATTGATCAAATAAACTGTTAAGCCCCATGGCCAAACGATAGCAATACATCCTCACAAAGGCGTTATCTTCTCTGTTTTGCAGTCTATTTTCACAGCGAGCTGTGAAAAGGCGGTAAGGCTCATCTCTAGTTTGAGTCACCAAATCCTCAATCATCACGCCAATATAACTATCGGCTCTTTTAAGGGTAATAGAAGGCCTATTCAGGGCATTTAAAGCAGCATTGAGTCCTGCCACTAGCCCCTGACCAGCAGCTTCTTCATAACCAGAAGTGCCATTGACCTGACCAGCAAAGAAAAGTCCAGCAATCTCCTTATGTTCCAAAGTGAGTGATAATTGGCTGGTATCCAGTACATCATACTCCACAGCATAGCCGTGAACCCTAATTTGCGCCTCTTCAAGACCAGCCACACTGTGAACAAAGCTTTCTTGCACATCCCTTGGTAAAGAGGATGAAAGGCCGCTGGGATAATAACTCTGCTCACTGCTAGTCTCAGGCTCTAAGAAAACGTGGTGATCTGTCTTATTTGGGTAGCGATCAACCTTATCTTCTAAACTGGGGCAATAACGAGCTCCAATGGCATTGATTTGCCCACTGTACATGGGAGATAAGTGCTTATTTTCTGCAATAATGCCAATGGTTTGTTCATTGGTGCGGGTGAGATAGCAGTTTTTTTGATCAATAAAACGCTGAAAGGGATTATGGGCTAGATGAAAATTGAGTGTTTGGCCATCACTGGGTTGAATTTCAAGCTTATCAAAGTTAATAGTCTCACCCTTAATTCTTGGGGGAGTTCCAGTTTTAAACCGTTTTTGAGCTGTTTTAATATTTAAGAACAAATTATCCATGGATAGTGAGCTCTGCTGACCCACTCTGCCCCCAATGGTTTGTTCAGATCCGCAGTGCATTTTTCCAGCAAGAAATGTGCCCAAGGTTATGACTAATTGCTGGCAAAAATACTTTGGTCCTATAGAACCACTTATCTCAAAACCCCCATCAACAGGGCGGATAGACTGCACCTTTTGTCTGATAATGGTTAAATTTTCAATCTTATTCAGCTCTTGCTCAGCAATCTTTGGGTAAAGATCCTTATCAATTTGAATGCGTGTTCCTTGCACCGCAGCCCCTTTCGAATCATTGAGAGTGCGATATTGAATGCCTGCTCTGTCTGCTAATTGCCCCATCAGACCACCAAGGGCATCAATTTCGCGAACAACCTGTCCCTTGCCTACACCACCAATCGCTGGATTACAAGGAGCTGAAGCTATCTCAACACCTGGCAAAGTGACCATGGCCACCCTTAGAGGAAACTGAGACGCTATATAGGCAGCTTCAACCCCAGCATGGCCTGCACCTAAGACAATAATGTCAAATTGATTTTGTTCCACGTGGAACAATTCCCCTTAAACGCAGGGAAAGTCAAGTCTCTATTTACCGATACAAAAGCTAGAAAATAAATGCTGTAAAACATCATCAGCACTTTCATTGCCAATGAGTTCTGCAAGATGATCCAAGACAATCGCCAGCTCAGATGCAATGATAGCAATATCTTGCTGCTCATGTAGCAAATCGCCGTAATCAATCCACAATTGATGAATTTTCTGGCACAGCTGGCGATGCCTTTCAATAATCAAAGGCTCAGAGGAGGTGATGCGAGTAAAGCGCTGATGAATAAAGTGTTCAAAAGAGCTAATAAAATCATCTCGGTGAACATCCAAGCAAGGAAACTCAAACTCAGTCAACAACATAAATTGCAGCTTATGCAAATCTGTATGAGTCACAAGGCAAAGATCAGGGGGAAAATCGGCCAAATAGGGGAGACTGCTAAGATTGACAAGCTGATCAGCTCTGCAAACCAGCACACGACAAAAGGGACTTTTCAAAAGGCCCACCACTTTTTCAATTCCGGCCCACTCTATAGCATCATCAGTCTGGCGAATACCGGCAGTATCAAAGAGTTGGTATTCATTGCGCTCAATTCGCAGACTAGAACTCAAGTAATCTCTAGTAGTCCCTGCAATATCCGAGACAATGGCCCGATCATGGGCCAATAAACGATTAAAAAGTGTGCTTTTACCACTATTCGTTTCACCGTAAAGGACAATTTGTGGTGATAAAACCTGGTGAGATTCGATCTGAGCCCGTCTATTTAGTACTGAAATAGTACTCATAACTTGTTGATAACTGTCTAAAATCAGCTGGCGAGATTGCTCATCACCCACATCCACGGAAAAATCAATGCTCAATTCCAGGTGGGCCCTATGATTGAGGATCTGATCGTGCAATTTTTCTAATTCCTCAGTCAAATGACCTGAGAGTAGACCATGAGCCTGATGCACTGCATAAATAGACTGAGCATCCAGTAGGCTTTTTAGCCCTTCTAATTGGTTAAAAGCTAATTTCTTATTGGCAAAGGCCCTATAACTAAATTCTCCAGGCCTTGCCGGCCTAATGGCAAGGTTTTGACAAAAAAGCTCAATAATAAAACTAAGAAGGAAGGGGTTGCCATGAAGATGCAGCTCAAGAATATCTTGACCATTATAGCTATGGGGAGCTGGAAAATAACACAAAAGTCCATCCTCGATGATGCGAGCATTCTCATCTAGAATCTGGCAACGTTTCATTTTTCTTGGTTCTATAGGACCAGAAAACCGTATGAACCTTTTAAAATCAGTAACTTGAAAGCTACCACTGAGCCTCATCACTGCCAGTGCAGATGAAGACTGAGGGGTACTAAGAGCAATAATGGTGTCATCTAAATTGTGAAAATTCATAAAAGTGGTCCTATAGAACCATTATCACTACTTGATTTTATTAAACACCAATAATTGCTGAATGATCCCTAAAAGAGTGGACACAAAGATATAAAGATTAAGTCCACTGGCCAGGTCTTTCATAATAAAACCAATAATGAGGGGCATGAACATTAACACCTTTTTCTGCATGGGATCAGCACTCACTGAAGGTGTGATTTTTTGCTGCACAAACATAGAAGCGGCCATTAAAAAAGGCAGAACGTAATAGGGATCCTTGGTACTTAAATCAGCAATCCAAAAATAAAATGGAGCATCCACTAATTCCACAGAATGGGATAAAACCTGATAGAAAGCAAAGAAGATAGGCATTTGTAATAGCAGGGGAAGACAGCCACTGATAGGATTGGCCCCTGAGCGCTTAAATAACTCCATACTCTCTTTTTGCAGACGTTGAGGATCTTCCTTATATTTCTCGCGAATTTTCGCTAGATCAGGCTGAATTTTCTGCATCTTATTCATGCTCTTTAATGACTTAAACTGGAGGGGAAAGGTGATGAAACGAATCACCAGAGTCAGTAAAATAATAGCAATTCCCCAGTTGGGAATAAGGTTATAGAAAAATTGCAAAAGTCTTAGAATTGGCACCGCTAAGATGGAAAAGAAACCAAAGTCCACAGCATTGTGCAATTGATTACCCATGGACACCAAACGATCATATTCTTTTTTGGTAAAGGTTAATTTAAAATTAAGCTCATCGCTAATATTCACAAATTGTGCATTCATTTGGGATTGATCAATCACCAATTTTGCCACCACCGCCTTGGGAAAACTTAATGCAAAAAGGTGATAATCATAGTCAATACCCAAAAAGCGAATCTTGCCATCATCTAAATCATCACTGTCAATGGCAGTACTATAAAGCTTGTTCTTATAGTAAACAAACTGGCGAGTGTGATAGTAATCATTGGTTTTTTCTTGGGAGTTAAAATTGAAGCGAAGACTCTTATCTGTTAAGCCCCGAGCATTAAAAAGAAGTTCTCCCTGAGTATTTAAAGTGATTATCACCTGAAATTGATCATGATTTAAGCTCACTTCATTTTCACTTTGAGAAACAATCTCAAAATAATAAGACTGCCCTTCAATTTTGATCAGCAATGGCTCATCGTGACCGACAATTGAATGAAACTCTCTAGCCGCAGTTGGATTTTCTAACCAATGAACCTGCAGATCTGTGCTGACTTGCACCACAAAACCATTATTGCTCAGGTTCACTGTTGTTTTTTCTGGCTCAATAGGCTTATCAGTAGCATCTTCAAAGGCCTTAGAATCCTTTTCAATAGCAACACTCTTTTCACTATTCTGTGCATCACTCTGATCTATCCTCTCAGAGGGTGTTACAGGCACCACTGGTGCCACAAAGTAATATTGCCATGTGAAAAGAATAAAACCGGATAAAATAACTGCTAATAGTGCTCTTTTGTGTTCGTCACCCATACTATACAACCTTATTGAATTTTTTAATTAGTTATAGCTTCTTTGCCATAGATCTTCGAGAAAAAATGCTCAATCTGCTGGCGAAAACTCTCAGCATCAATCAAAGCTTGTTTTTCCCTCTTCAGACAAACGAATAGAAAATCATAGTACTGAGTCAAATTTGAGACTTGCCCGTGATGCAGGCGAAAACTTTCGCGACACAATCTTTTATATCTATTTCTCACCACAGCTTTTCCCACCTTCTTAGACACACTGATCCCCAAACGGCTTTGGGCCAAATCATTAGGCTTATAATAAACAATGAAAGCTAATGACTGAAAGCGTCTAGAACCACTTTTGAGGTTGGAAAAATCTGACTTTGAAAGAAGGCGAGAAGTTTTAGGAAATGAATTATTTTTTTCCAACACTAACAGTGAGGCGTTTACGACCTTTGGCACGTCGGCGGTTAATAACATTCTGGCCTCCCGGAGTGGCCATTCTGCTCAAAAAACCATGAACTCTTAATCTTTTCTTTCTTTTAGGCTGCCAAGTTCTTTTACTCATATCTTTAATCCTTCAACATTAAAAAAATCAAGTCTTAAGCTATAGCTGCAGCCAGCAAGGAAGTCAATAGAATTATCAAACATTCAGGTGTCAGATAATGTTAAAAAACTGACTGTTGCTTTCACTGAAAAAAGCGTGCTAAAAATGTCTGACTTATTCACATTCAACCTTCAAAACTGCGAGATGCGACACTTATGAATAACGATCTTCTTCTTTCCCATTTCTTAAAAAAAACAAACACTTACCAACAAGAATCAGCCAATATTACCATTGCTGCACTGGAAAAATCAGCTGATGAAACAATTCAGAGCGAAGAGAAAAACGATATGCTCAGCTTTCGCGATGAAATCCTTAATTTTATTAAGAACTCAATTAATGCTCAGCGCTATAACGCCTTTTTTCATCAGAGTTTAGAATGTAAAAAAATTCAAGATGATTGCATTCATTTTAGTGTACCCACGAATTTCATTAAAAAAATCATCACTGAACAATACTCTGATTTAATGGCCAATTCTATTGAGTTTGTCTTAGGGAAAAGCTATCCCTATGAGATCAGTGTCTTGCAGAAAAAAGCAATGCCTGCCAATGGAGAATCAGCACAAAGCATTCAAAGTGAAACTCCTGCAATCAAAGTAGGGCAAAAGAAAAACGTCAAAGACATCACTTTTACCTTAAACGATGAAATGGAACAAGAATGTGAAAATGTTTCCAATCAAAGCATGTTAAAGCAAAGTGACTTTAACTCTCTTCAATTTGATCAAAAGAAAACCTTTCAAACATTCATCGTAGGCCCATCTAATAATCTGGCCCACGCCTCTGCCATAGCTGTTTCAAGAGAGCCTGGTAAGGCCTATCCTGTGCTTTATTTTTACGGTCATTCTGGTCTTGGCAAAACTCACTTACTACACGCCATTGCTAATTCTATTGCTAAAAACCACCCAAGACTCAATGTCTTATTGGTTTCAGGTAATGAGCTGATCTCGCAAATTATCAATGCTTATACTCAAAAACAAGTTCCGGCACTGATGGATTATTATACTAAGCAAATTGATGTTTTAATGATTGATGACATTCATGAATTAAAAGATAGAACAGGACCACAAAATCAATTCTTTCAAATTTTTAATGAATTACTCAACGCTAAAAAGCAAATTGTCATCACCTCCGATAAAGACCCCAAGGATATTACTGGCATTGAAGAAAGAGTCAGAACCAGACTCTCTTCTAGTTTAACCATCGAAATTCAACAGCCTGATCTAGAAACAAGAATTGCTATTTTAAAGAAAAAGGCGCTAGCCGAAGACATCTTTATTCCTGAAGATGTGGTTAAACTCATCGCTCGATGTATTCGCAATAATGTACGTGAGCTAGAAGGCTCTCTGGTGAAGCTAGCTGCATGGTCGTCTGTTTATAAAACAGACATTGATATAGAAGTGGCCAAAGAACTTTTAAAAATTAGCGAAGCTGATCAGGAAAAAACCATTACCATTGAGACCATTAGCAAGACTGTTTCTAATTATTATAAAATTTCAGTGGCCGATTTAAAGTCCAAGGTGAGAAATAAGGACATTACCACCGCTCGCCACGTGGCCATGTATCTTAGTTACTTTATCGGCAAGGCCACCTTAACTGAAATTGGTTTTTTCTACGGCCGGCGAGATCATACCACCGTCATGCACGCTGTGAACAAAATCAAAAACAACCTCAAGAGCGACCAAACCCTCACCAACACCCTGTACGAAATCGAAACTCTGCTCTAGGTGCTCTAGGTACGCCGTTCTTTCTCAATAGTGATAATGTTATTCTCAAAACTGAGAATCAGCCCTTCTAAGTGTACGAAAGTATTAGAGTACTCATAAGACCTTTTTTGCATTTTTAGCATATTAAAGAATAAAGAACACACAACAAAAAAATATTATTTAAAAGTGATTGTGAAAAATACATCCACATAATTCTCCACAGTGGATGAGGACAAAGCTAAAAACAGCTAATTCCATTCACAATCCACAAAAAAATGTGAATAAAAAGAAAGAAAAACATATTTGAGGGGTCGAAAATGAGTCTGAGAAAAGGACCTGTGGAAAAAGAGTGAAAGAAAATCACAATCTGCCCAGTCAAAGTGTATAAAAATAAGAATATCCGCGATTGAAAAATTAAATTGAAAAAGAAACACACAAATAAAAAGGATAGAGTGGCGATAACTATCTAAATTTTAAGATGAATTTAACTTATCCCCAAAGCGGCCGGTTATTATTATTAGAATATATATAAATATAGAAAGAGAAGAGATCATA
>SKGZ01000112.1 GCA_007117175.1 Bacteriovoracales bacterium
CCATGGTGTAGTGAACCGCTGGAAAGATTCTCATAGGTGTTTGATAGGGACTCTCATCTGTGATTCTTTGATACATTTCAAAAAGATTACCATAGCGCTCTTCAATGGCCTTTTGTCCATCTCGCTGGATGGCATGACCAAAGTCCAAATAGACCGCTAACTTGGATGGTCCCACTCCATAGCCTTGATCACACATTTCCTTGGCCCTGCGAGAAGCCACGTCTCTGGGGACTAAGTTTCCAAAGGAGGGGTAGATGCGTTCAAGATAGTAATCTCGCTCTTCTTCAGGAATGTCCTGAGCAGCACGGGTGTCACCTTTTTTCTTTGGCACCCACACGCGGCCATCGTTACGCAAAGACTCAGACATTAAAGTTAATTTGGATTGAATGTCTCCGTGAACAGGAATACAAGTAGGATGAATTTGGGTGTAGCAGGGGTTGGCAAAATAGGCACCTTTTTTATAGGCGCGAAAAGCAGCAGAGGCGTTGCAAGCTTTGGCATTGGTGGAAAGATAGAACACATTGCCATAGCCTCCTGTAGCCAAAATCACCGCATCGGCACAATAGGTTTCATACTCTCCGGTAATTAAATTGCGAAAAACACAACCTCGGGCCTGGTCATTGATCATCACTAATTCCACCATTTCTCTGCGGGGAAAGAGTTGCACTTTGCCTTTGCCCACCATGCGCATCAGTGAGGAGTAAGCTCCTAGTAGTAATTGTTGGCCGGTTTGTCCCCTGGCGTAAAAGGTTCGAGAAACTTGCGCTCCTCCAAAGGAGCGATTGCTCAAATGACCTCCATACTCTCTAGCAAAGGGAACCCCTTGGGCCACACATTGATCAATGATCTGAGTCGACACTTGGGCCAGGCGATAAACATTTGCCTCTCTGGCGCGATAATCTCCTCCCTTAATGGTGTCATAAAAAAGGCGATGAACAGAATCTCCATCATTAGGATAGTTCTTAGCAGCGTTAATTCCTCCCTGAGCGGCGATGGAATGGGCCCTGCGAGGAGAGTCTTGAATGCAAAAGGACTGAACTTGATAACCTAATTCGGCTAGGGTAGCAGCAGCAGAAGCCCCGGCCAGTCCTGTTCCCACCACGATGACTTTAAATTTTCTTTTATTGGCAGGATTGACTAATTTCATTTGAAACTTGTGCTGATCCCACTTATCTTTTAACTCACCTGAGGGGATTTTTGCGTCTAATTTTTCACTCATAAATTCACCTTTCTATTTAATCATTTTTTAAATTTGATTTTGCCAATAACACCAAATGGCCAGCAAACTAAAGCCCGCTGGCACCAAAAGAGCAAAAGCTAAGCTTGCTCTTTGCACACAGCAATTGAATTGCGGGTGATTCACACCCAAAGTTTGAAAAGAAGATTGCACCCCGTGGGCCAAGTGAAAGGCCAGCACAAACATGGCAAAGCAATACCAGGCAGTGTAGTAAGGGTTGCTAAAATACTCAATCACTGTGCGGTAAAGATCTCTGATCTCTTCACCCTCTACTAAAGTGGAGTAATACACCCCGTACTTAAAATTCATTAAGTGCAAGATCACGAAAACCAGAATGACCAAGCCACTGAAAGGCATGGTGCGAGAAAAGACAGTGGCACCCCCTTTACTTTTTTTCATATAGTATTTTTCTGGTCTGGCCCGGCGATTTTCAATATTAACTTTGAGAGCTAAAAATAGATGCAGAAAAAAAATGGCGATCAGCCCTGCTTCGGCCACATAGATTAAAGGAGTGGAGGTCAGGCGGTGAGCATAAAGGTTAAATTGATCGCTGCCTGCTAAGAGTAATAAGTTTCCTAACAGGTGGGTGATGAGGAAACCACAAAGCAAGAGACCAGTGATGGCCATTAATTGTTTTTTGCCTATTGAACGACTGATCAACCCAGCGAATAGTGACTGATTCTCCATGCTTAGCACTCCTCAAAAAAAAATATAGACTATTGTTTTTTATTTTAGCTCACTTGTATTGGCTTTGAAAGTCAGCGGGTTAAACTTTCTTAAATTTTTCTTAAACCAACTTTGTACATCTTTAGGGCCTTCTCCCTTTGTGCTTTATAGTCAACTATTGGATAGGGATAATTTTCTCCCAAGCATACTTGGGCCTGGGCAAGCTCCATGGGATCCACCAAGTGAGGAGCGTGAATTTGCTGACTATTAAGTTGCTGTAATTGGCCACAAAAGCTCTTGATATACTCACCTTGGGAGTCAAATTTCTCTGATTGGGCGTAGGGGTTGAAAATTCGAAAATAGGGTTGAGAGTCAGTTCCAGTAGAGGCGGCCCATTGCCAGCCACCATTATTAGCACTTTGATCGTAATCTAACAGTTTGGCAGCAAAGTAGCGCTCTCCTTTTTTCCAGTCAATTAATAGAGTTTTGCACAAAAAGCTAGCACACACCATGCGCAGGCGATTGGGCATGATTCCATTAAGGTTAAGATTTCTCATGGCACTATCAACAATGGGAAAACCAGTTTGCCCCTCACACCATTTGTTAAAATGTTCCTCTAGCCCCTGCCACTGAATTTCATCGTACTCTGGTTTGAAAGCCGATTGAATCACATGGGGGTGGGTGTCTAGAATCATCATATAAAAGTCTCGCCAACACAACTCACTGAGCCAGCAATCAGCTCCTGCTGCCGCTTTGATGTCCTCTCCTAGATGCTTGAGAGCAAAGGCAATGGCCTGGCGCAAGCTGAGACAACCGTGGCGTAAATACACAGAAAGCATCGAGGTGCCATTCATAAATGGATAGTCTCTTCTTTCGTGATAATGATGAATATTTTGTGAGAATTTTTTTAAATGCTTTTGAGCTGCCTTTTCTCCTCCATCAAGGGGAGGGGGGTTGGGATAGAAACCAATCACCGGCCAATAGTCTTTTTTCAAAATACTATTAGGGTTAGAG
>SKGZ01000189.1 GCA_007117175.1 Bacteriovoracales bacterium
ATGATTAATTAATTTTAAAATACAAATCTCCTCCAGTTATTTATAATTCGCTATTTTTGTAAAAAACAGTCTTGGAAAAAGTTATAGAAATTATCAATGCGAGTGTTGACCAAAAGCAAGGAATGGTTTTGGAAAATATAAACGTATCGCTTTCAGAAAAAGAGTTTGTCTATCTGATTGGAAAAACTGGCTCTGGGAAAAGTAGTTTTTTAAAACTCTTGTATGGTGAGCTACCTATTGCCTCTGGAGAGGGAACTGTTTCAGCATTCACTTTAAACAACCTTAAAAGATCAAGTATTCCTTTACTAAGAAGAAAAATAGGGATAGTATTTCAAGATTTCCAGCTGCTTACAGACAGGACAGTAATGAAAAATTTGCATTTCGTGATGCGTTCGACTGGCTGGAAGAAAAAGAAAGAAATGAACGAGAGAGCGCTGGAGGTGCTTAAACTTGTTGGTGTTGATCACAAAGCAAATAATATGCCTCACGAATTATCAGGAGGAGAACAACAACGCGTCGCCATAGCTCGAGCACTTATAAATAAACCCGAGCTAATTTTAGCCGATGAGCCAACTGGGAATCTTGACCCCGAAACTTCTGAAGAGATCATGAAGCTATTAAAAGCAATTGCGAATGAAGGGACAACCATTTTAATGGCCACTCATGATTTAGGGCTTGTAGAAAAGTTTCCAGGCAGAGTACTAAGGGTTGAAAACAACACCATAAAAGAGGTTGAATCAATTGGCAACTTTGACCCTTTTAGCACAAGAGATTGGTAATTTCATTACAACTTATTAATGTTTTGAGATAACTGATGTTTTTTACAATTTATTGAGTTCACAATGACGAAAATATTATTGATTGAAGACGAAGATAGCCTAAATAGCATTGTTACCATGAATTTAGAAATGGATGGCTATGAAGTAGAGTCTTGTTTTGATGGGGCAAAAGCTCTGCAATACACAAAAAACATTGAAGACTTCGACCTGATCATCCTAGATGTTATGTTACCAGAAGTAAGTGGGTGGGAACTTTGCGAAAAATTCAAAAAAGCAGGCAACACACCTATACTTTTTATATCTGCAAGAGGAACCTCCTCTGATAAAATAAAAGGTCTAAAATTGGGTGCTGATGACTACCTTGCCAAACCTTTTGACTTGGAGGAATTGCTTCTTAGGGTTCAAATACTTACACAAAGATTAGGCGTCAATGCGAATAAAACTATTATAAAAATAGGTGAATACGATGTTAATTTAAATACTTTTGAAGTATTAAAAAACGAAGATTACTACACAAGCCTTTCGAAACGGGAAATTGCTCTTTTAAAGCTCTTCAATGATAATAAATCTGAAGTGGTTTCAAGAGAAGAAATTTTAGATAAAGTCTGGGGAAAAGACCAGTTTCCAACTTCTCGAACAATTGATAATTATATATTAAATTTTAGGAAGATTTTTGAACAGAACCCCAAAGAACCCAAGTATTTTCATTCCATCAGAGGAGTGGGTTATAAATTCACAAATGATTAAGAATGAAAGAAAAAAGTAGAGAAAAACAGTTAAGATATGATAAAGCATATCTGAAAATGGCTCAATCATGGGCAAAACTTTCTCATTGTAAGAGAAAACAAGTTGGCGCTTTAATTGTAAAAGATGATATGATCATTTCTGATGGATACAATGGTACTCCCTCAGGCTTTGATAATTGCTGTGAAGACACAGAAGGAAAAACGCACTGGTACGTGCTTCACGCTGAAGCTAATGCGATTTTAAAAGTAGCCAAGTCGACAAACAATGCAAAGGGAGCTACGCTTTATTTAACATTGTCTCCCTGCAAAGATTGCAGTAAACTAATTTTGCAAGCAGGTATAGTTAGATTAGTTTACATAAAGGGTTACAAGGATGACGCTGGAATTAGTTTTTTAAAAGAGGCAGGCATCAAAGTTGAACAGATTGAAGATATTGATAATTGAAAATGAAAGAAAACCAAAATTCAAATTTCATATTACCTCTGGTTGCTGCAGTGGCGCTTGTTTTCGGAATATTAATGGGGCTATCCTTAAATAAGGATACCAGTAAACCCAAAAGTTTCAGAGGAAGTGAATCGGCAAAAAAACTTCTCAATATTTTTGAGGTCATTGAAAAAGACTATGTGGACCCTGTCGATAAAGAAACGCTGTTAGAGGAGACTATTTCTGATATGTTGCATAGGCTAGACCCTCATTCTAATTACATTCCTGCAAAAGATTTAAAAAGAATGTCCGAATCTATTCAAGGGAAATTTGGCGGTGTAGGCATTCGATTTGCTATAATTAGAGATACACTTTGCGTAACTAACGTAATTGAGGGGAGTCCTGCTGATAGAGTTGGGATGAAAAAATTTGACCAGATTTTAGGGGTTGATAACGATACAATAGCTAACGTTGGTCTAAGGAATGAAAAGGTCCAAGAGCTGCTCAAAGGAGAAGCTGGAACCAAAGTGAAACTTACCGTTTTGAGAGGTAATGAAAAAATGGAAAAAGATATTATTCGAGGAATGGTACCTATCAATTCCCTAAATGCTGCTCACATGGTAGATGACGAGACAGGGTATATTAGACTCAGTCAATTCTCAATGAATACGCACAAAGAGTTCTTTAATGCATTTTTGGAATTGAGAAACAAGGGCATGAGACGATTGATTTTTGACCTCCGCTACAACGGTGGAGGAGTAATGAGCGCCGCAGTTAATATTGCTGACGGATTATTGCCTGTTGGAAAAACTATAGTTTCAACCAAAGGTAAAAATCAACCTGAAAGAATAGAAATATCTCAAAATCCTGAATTATATGAAAATTTAAAAGTTGTTATCCTAATTAACCAATCCTCAGCCTCTGCTAGTGAAATTCTTGCTGGCGCTATTCAAGATAATGATAGGGG
>SKGZ01000100.1 GCA_007117175.1 Bacteriovoracales bacterium
ACAAAAAATGGTCTTCTCATTAAATCTTTGAAGGCAAGACGCAAAAGAAACATTACTTAAGTTGCCCTTGCTCTAAAACCTGATAACTATCACATCGTCTGGCCAATTGATTATCATGGGTCACTAAAAGTAAAGTCTGTTCCAGCTCTTTCACTGCCTTAAAAAGATAATCCATCACCACTTGAGCAGTTTGTTCATCCAAATTGGCATTAGGCTCATCAGCTAAAATAAGAGCTGGTCGATGAATTAAGGCACGAGCAATGGCCACTCTTTGCATTTCTCCTCCGCTCAGTTTATCTGGAAAATATTGCGCCCTAGCAGTCAAACCAAAGAGATCAAGAATAAAGTCAATGCGCTTTTTCACCTGATCATGATCACCAATAATCTCTAGCGGGAGTTTGATATTTTCTTCAACATTCAGTGTTGGGATCAGGTGAAAATGTTGAAAGACAAAACCAATTTTTTGGGCACGAGTCTCACTCAATTGATCGGAACTCAGTTGATAAAGATTCACCCCATTAATTTTCACCTCTCCACTCTCAGGCCTTTCAAGACCTCCAATGGTATTAAGTAAAGTTGACTTGCCACTTCCAGATTTTCCCTGAATGGCAAAAGTCATTGAGGGTTCAACTTTTAAATTAACTCCATTAAGAATGACTATTTCTTGTCCATGATGCTGAAAGCTTTTTTTCACACTTTTAAGCTCTAACATTATAGTAGACCTTTGGATTGAAAGTATTTTTTAAAATATTGATAGAGATTTTCTGCAATTTTTTGATGACCTTGCTCATTGGGATGAATCCCATCATCTAGATTGTATTTCTTTTCTCCGGCAACCCCCTCTAGCATAAAAGGAATGATCTGCACTCCTTGTTTTTGCAAACGACTATAAACAGCAGCATAATTTTGCTGTTTGGCCTCACCGTAGTTAGGAGGAGTCTTCATTTCAGTGACCAAAGCA
This sequence comes from Bacteriovoracales bacterium, assembly GCA_007117175.1. Lineage (GTDB taxonomy): Bacteria > Bdellovibrionota > Bacteriovoracia > Bacteriovoracales > Bacteriovoracaceae > SKGZ01. The sequence continues at coordinate 962 of SKGZ01000100.1, forward strand.
CTCACATTTTTATCAGCTAAAATCTCAACCATTTTTAGTAAGTTTTGCTCTAATTGCTCAGCCGGTAAGCCTCGCAAGATATCATTGGCCCCAAGTTCGATGACGACCAAGTCTACATTCTGTTTAAGAATCCATTTCAGTCGAGAAGGACCACTGGAACTGAGGGAGCCAGAAACAGCAGAAGCAGTGATTTTAATTTCTTGCAACTCTGTCTTGAGTTTTTCAGCTAAAAGTGCGGGGTAAGCTTTGTGCTTATTAACTCCATACCCCTCGGTTAAAGAGTCTCCTAAAATAACCATATGGTAAGCAAAGCAAAACTGAGTATAAAAAAGAAAAAAAATCGCCTTCATTTTTTTTCCGCAAAGTACTTTTGATAGATAGGGACCCTTGATTTAAACATCCACAGCATCATTGGTTTAACTGCCCACTCTAGCAATGCAGGACGACATTCAAACTCAACTTCATCAATAATCAACGACCTACCATCACTGACTTGTTTTAAAGTATGACGGTGATGCCAATAACTCAGGGGAAAAGGAAGCTCTCGACCAACATCGACAAAAGTATATTCTTGAGCGCTTTGTTTCTCCTCTGCAATCACACTGACCCAATTCACTGTTTGTCCCATCAAGTGAATCTCAATATGAATCTCATCCCCCACACTATTGCCATCGTAGCGGGTGAGTGTCATTTCTCCCAAAGGAGGTTGCAAGCGAGTCAGTAAAGATGAATTAAATCCTTCTATCAAAGGGACAAGATTTACTTGCACAGGAGTTTCCAAATAAATTTTTTTCATTTTTGTTTCTCAAGGGCCTCAACTTTAGCTTTCAATGACTCAAGCTCTGACTTCAAGCTCGCAAAATCTGATAATAATTGATCATAGTCACGGGATTTAGATTTAAGCATGGCCAGTGCCTTTTCATTCTCTTCAATCCGAATCAAGCTCGCTTCTCCACCCTGATGGTGCACCTTGTGTTCATAGGGATCAGTGGGTTGATCAAAGTCACTAATCTGCCCCAAACCATGAAAACTCATAGACAAAAGGAACACTGGTAAAATAATTTTCAACATCTCACACCTCCTATGCTAGTTTGAGCCTATTATGCCACAAACAAGCAAAGACTTCCAAAAAGCAAATTCCCGCCTAGGTCTTGTCTGGCAAATGGGCAATGGCTGGCTGGGATCCAAAGTCACTCAGCACTTTCAACCATTTGCCAAAGAATGGATCACAGTGAGTCGAGGTCAACAAAATCCCAGTACCTTGCAACTTGATCTTTATGATAAACAAAGTTATGAAGTTTTAGCACAAAAACTTGAGTGCTCCGCTCCTGATTATTTCCTTATTCACCTGCCCCCTAGTGAAGAACTCAAAGGCCTACTCGGTTTTCTGCTCCAATCCCAAATCAACTCTCCTGTGATTTACTCTTCCTCTATTGGGATCTATTACCCTGATCAAGGCATAGTGAATGAAAAAAGTGCAGTCAGGCCAGGACTTTTAAATGAATTAGAAGCGCTAGTTTTACAGATGAAAAATCCTTTAATCATCCGCTGGGGTGGTTTAATCGCCCCAGAGCGACAACTGGAAAAATACCTAGCGCTCAAAAATCAAATCCCTCGTCCCTATGCTCCGGTCAATCTGATCCACACTGATGATTGTCTAAAGTTACTAGCCCATATTTTCCAAATGCAGTCTTTTCCCACTCAAATTCTCAACGCGGTCACCATCAACCATCTTGATCGCTTAAGCTATTATCGCAATCTACGCTCTCAGTTTGACTTCAATGATTTACGAAAAGGTAAAAAAGTCACTTCTCTGTATCAATTGAACTTTACTTGAAGATTATTAAAAATGCTCTATAATAAAGCTTATGAAGATGATCTACTGGCCGTTTAAATTAATTGCTATTTCCATTGTACTTCCAGCTCTCATCTTACCGGTTG